>NZ_JACGBA010000009.1:0-64110 GCF_020137685.1 Campylobacter sp. RM9331 | reverse complement strand
ATAGAATTTAGAATTAATTCTAAATTCTATTAGCTAAGCTTATTGCTTAGCTCTTTGTTTTTCCCAATCTTCCCAACTATGTGGAGTTGTGTCCTTTAAATCATATAAAGTTTGTGCTAAATCTTTATGCCCTACATGTTTATGACAATCGGTGCATTTCATCTCATCAGCACTACCTTTAAAGCTTAGATAGGTAAGATGGATTGGTAATGTGCTTTCATTGTCTTTTACGAAAGCATTTTCGTGGCATTTTAGACAAGAGCTATCAAAAGTATAATTTTTTCTAGCGTGTTCTCTATTTGCTAGCCAATCTTTTTTAGTTGGGTCTTTTGTTAAAGTTGTAAAGCCTTCTGCTATTCCGTTTTTAGCTTTAGTTAATAAGTATTTTGCCAAATTATCGTGTGGTAAATGACAATCAGCACAATTAACTACTACTCCTTTAGGATTTTTAGCCCCGTGTATATCATCATTAACATTTGTGATAGCTATAGGTCCATCCCAAGAATGGCAACTCCCACAAAACGGATATTTGCCTGTTACATGAACAATTTTTTCTCCTAAGAATACTAAAACAAGAGTTATGATTACTATCATACAAGTAAAAGCTATTTTATTTTTCATGTATTCTCCTTTATTTTACTTTTAAATTTTTTAAGATTTCTTGGCTATGGCATCTAGCACACATATTAACAGATGGTTTGTGAGTTTTATGACAATTATCGCAGTCTAATTTATCATAATGTGGGCTTTGATGAACATTGTTATTATGTCCGTAACCTGCAGTATATTCTGCTAGTTTTGAATAATCCCCGTGGCATTTTATACAACTATTTAGCATAGCTGATGAATAATCTTTCGCTTGTGCTTCTAGGTGGCAATCATTACACTTAAGATTTAAATTTTTATGAATTCCTTTAACTTCATAGGCTTTTTCACTAAAATCTACATTTACTTTTCCTAACGAATCCTTTAATACATTTTCATTTGCAAATAAAAAACAGGCAAATAAACATATAATAGTAATAAATCTCATTGCTAACCCCTTAATAAATTATAATTTTTTGCTAGAGTATTTCCAGCTCTTTTTCCATAAACTAAGCAATCTAAAACCGCATTAGAACCCAATCTATTGTATCCATGTCTTCCGCCAGTAATTTCTCCACACGCATACAAACCTTGAATTAATTGCATATCATTATCATATACTTCACAATCTTTATTAGTTTTTACTCCACCCATACAATGATGAACTTTTGGTCCTGGTCTTGCAGCAAAAAATGGAGCTTGTTCTATTTTTATATACTTTCCTTTGTAATCTGAAAAATTACGATTAAATTCTGGGTCTTTATAATCTTTATCTTTTGAAGCAAGTTCAACATATTCATTGTATCTTTTTAACTGCTCTAAGAAAGGCTCTTTATTGATATTATAATGAGCTATTAATTCATCCATTGTTTCAAATTGTTTTACAGCACCAACTAATAAGCCTCTATTTAAATCTTCTATATCAACCGTTTTAGTGCCATTTATATCCATAATTAAAACAGGTGGATTTAAACCTTTTTCATTCATAGCTAATATTGCATCGCTACCTTGTTTTCTATCAGTAATTTCATTTACAAATCTTTTTCCTGTTTTAGGATTTACCATCATTCCATAAGCATAAGCCCTAGTAATCCATCTATAAGCAAATCCAAAACCGCCTTCATCTTGACTTGTTACGTGCATACTCTGAATATATTGCATATCTATGAATTTAACATTATCATTTATTAGTTTTTGTGCTGTGTAGCCAGTAGCTCCTAAATGATTTGTGGTTAATACATCATCTCTTAAACTAGAGTCAAATATTTGTCTAAATTTTAAATCAGCTCCCCAACCACCAGTAGCTA
This sequence comes from Campylobacter sp. RM9331, assembly GCF_020137685.1. Taxonomy (NCBI): domain Bacteria; kingdom Pseudomonadati; phylum Campylobacterota; class Epsilonproteobacteria; order Campylobacterales; family Campylobacteraceae; genus Campylobacter; species Campylobacter sp. RM9331. The sequence continues at coordinate 62,218 of NZ_JACGBA010000009.1, read as the reverse complement.
AGATAATACCACCAAAGGTTCTATAATATTTAGTAATTCCACTTTCATTGTTTTTTTCTTCATATCCACGCTCAAAGTTAAATTGATATTTTTCTCTTACTTTAATTCCAACAACTTTATGATTTTTATCATATAAAATATCATCCATTATAACTCTTGTTAAAATCTTACCGCCTCTATTAAGAATTTGTTCTTGTAATGGTCTTGTGATATAACTACCTGCACCTGCTGAATGAGAGCGTGGAACGCTATGACCACCACTTCTGCTAACCCACTTAAAATTAACTCCATTATCTATAAGCCAATCAAGAGTTTTTACTCCATCATTTATCATAATATTTACTAATTCTAAATCATTTAAATTCTTACCACTTTTTAATGTATCTTGTATGTGTAGATTAATATCATCAACTATTCCATCTCTAGCTTGTAATTTTGAGCCAGCAACAGCCATTGAACCACCTGAATAAGCCGAGTTGCCACCTAAATAAGGCATTTTATCAATCATAACAACATTTTTAATACCATTATCCAAAAGACTTAGCATAGCTGCACTTCCTGCAAAACCACTTCCAATTACTATTGCATCATAATATTCATCCCATTTTATATCATCAATATCTATACTATTAGATAAAGCAATATTAGGCATTAAAATAGAGCCATACACTAAGCCAGAAAACTTTAAAAAGTCTCTTCTATCTTTAGTTTTCATAAAACCTCCTAATTAAAAAATAAGTTTAATAATAATTTTATTTTAAAATAAAATATACTTAGTAAATAATAAAAATTTTTTAATAATATTTTTAGTTTAATAATTATTATGAAGTAATAATAAGGATTTTTGATAAGTGATATTAATTTATTCTTATATAAATAAATTAATATAATTAAGGTTTTTGTAAAAAGAATTTGGTTAATGATTAACAATAATTTCAAATGGTAAAATTATGTCGCAAATCAAATTAAGGAGATAATTATGTCAGTAGCAGTAGTTTTCGGAAGTGCTATGGGAAATACAGAAGGCGCAGCAGAAAAAATTGCAGAAGCACTAGGTGCTGAATTATTAAATATCGCTGATGTTGATGCTGATAAACTAAATGGTTTTGATAAATTAGTTTGCGGAACTTCAACTTGGGGTAGTGGTGACTTACAAGATGATTGGGATTCATTTGATTTTAGTGGTCTAAAATTAGCTGGTAAAACAGTAGCTGTATTTGGTATGGGAGATAGCTCAAGCTATTCTGATACTTTCTGCGGCGGTATGGGTAAATTAGCTGCGGCATTAAAAGAAGCTGGTGCAAATTTAGTTGGAGCAGTTTCAACTGATGGTTATGATTTTGAAGATTCAGAAGCAGTAGTTGATGGCAAATTCGTTGGTCTTGCATTAGATAATGACAATCAAGAAGATTTAACAGACGAAAGAATTGCAAACTGGGTAGCACAAATTAAAGCTAACTTCTAATCACGAAATAGCAAGTTTTTTACTTGCTATTTTAAGGATACTTATGAAAAAGTTTTTATTATTATTTTTAGTATTTTCAATCAATTTTTTATCTGCTGATTTAATTAAAGTAGCTATGAAAAATCAACCAAATAATATAAATCCAATTTATAATCCAAATGATGATTTAGTAAATTTATTATATTTAGGTTTGTTTTATAAAAATAATAATAAAGAATTAATTCCTGCACTAGCTAATTCATACAAAATAAGTAATGATAAATTAAGATACGAATTTGAATTAAAACAAGGTCTTCATTTTATAAAAAATAATATAGATTTTGGAGAATTTACTTCAGAAGATGTAAAAACTACTTATGAAATAATTATAAATCACTTTTTTAATTCAAATTATAGTAGATTTTATAATAATATTTCTCAAATAAATATAATTGATAAATATAAAGTTGAATTTGTATTGAAGTATCCAGATAATGATTTTTTAAATTCTTTAACGCTAGGGATTATGTCAAAAAATGCTCTTATTAAATATGGTTTAAGTTGGTTTAATAGTGATGCTATTGGTCTTGGTACTTATAATTTAAAGCAATTTAACAACGAACAAATAGTTTTAGTAAAAAATCCTAATGCTATTTTTAAAGCACTTAATGATGGGGTAGTTTTTAAGTTTTATCAAAATGAAGTTCAAATAAAAAATGCTTTAAATAATGACATAATTGATGTTGGCTTGATTAATTATAAAAATATAAAAAATATTGATGATGATTTAGTATATAAGACTTTAGAATCAGATCACGCTATAGCGTTACAATTAAATAATAAAGTAATTTATGATAGGAAATTAAGATATGCAATTTCTTTGATTATTTGTAACAAATCTATTTTAAATCAATTACCGAATTTTAGTATTAATAAACATATTTTAAGTTTAAATAATAATGGTTGTGATAGAGCAGAAGCTAGAAAAATTATAAATGAATTAGGATTTTATAAAGATAAAAAGAGTATAGAATTAAATATTAATAAAGAAAGCACAGCAAATTATTATAAAAAATTAGATTTACCTTTAAAATTAGAAATTTATGTAGATAAAAACAATAAAGACTACTTAAGTATAGCTGAAAATCTTGCTATGCAATTAAAAGATTTTGGAATATTAACAGATGTATTACAAACCAACAATGATGATAATGAAGCTAGTAAGATTGTAGATATTGAAGTATATGATAGTATTAATTTTGCAACTATTTTAAATACAAATAAGATTAATAAAACTCAAGCAAAAAATACCATAAATCAAGTGCAAGAGAATTATTACAAAGAGTTTCAAGAGCAGATTAAAATGAACCCTTCTTATGTATTTTTGGTAAATTACAATTATTTTTTAGCTTATAATAAAAAAATTAAAGGTATTGAAAATATGCCAATAGGATTTAATGGAAACGGATTATTTTCTCAAGTAATTAAGTGGTATAAATATGAATAATTTCATTATTAGCCTAAAAGATTTTTTTACATTTAGATTTTTAGCATTTTCTTTATTTCCACTAATTATAAGCTCAATTATATTTATTAGTTTATTAACACTTGCATTTAGTTATGTTAGTAGTTTAGATTTTAACGAAGAAGCTTTTAACTTTTTTTTAGGTGCGATGATACTACACGCCATACAAATATTTATTATGATAATTACTATTTCAGGTGGCGGTTTTTTAGCTTTATATTTATCTATATTTTTTGCTTTAGTTATTACTTCATTTTTAACTCCAATGATAGTTAGAGAAATCAATTTAAAGCATTATAATTACAATAAATTAGATGAAATAGGGTTAATTCAAATAACTTGGCTTTTGTTTAAAATCGTATTGAAATTCTTATTTTTTTTATTTTTTGTGCTTTTATTTCACATAATTCCTATATTAAATTTCATAGCATCATTTTTAATGTTTTGCTTAATGTTTTATTTATTTTTTAATTTTTTAATTTACGATGTGGCTAGTTGTGTTTTAAATAAAAATGATTTTTTAAGTTTTAAACCTTTTAAATTTAAATATATTTTTTGCGTATTTTTATTTTATTTGGCTTCAAATATTCCTTATGTTGGGTTTTTTCTACCTGTATTTTTTGTAATATTTCTAGCTCATTTATTATTTCAAAATGAATTAAGATTAAAACAGCCTTTAAATTGATTAAAAATAACTTTTATATTTTGATTTTTTTGTAGTATTTAATTTTATTTTTAAGGAGATTATTATGGTTTTAAACAATGAAATTATTTGTAATGTATGTAGTCTAAAAGCTAGCGAAGACGAGCACGCAGTATTTATTAGAGCTCATAAAAACAATAAGCCAGTAGATATTTGCACAAGTTGTATTCCGAGCGTAATTCACGGCTCTGGAATGGTTGTAAAAAGTGATGAAGAAATCATTAAAGATTTAGATTGATTTTAGGAATTTCATTTGAAATTCCTATGGTAATTGTATGTTATTTAGCATTTTAGAATTTTTACATAATTATTATGGCTTAATAATAACTATTTTTTATTTCATATTACTTGGTATATTCGTTTTATTTATAAAAAAGGCAGAAAAATTTATAAATGATAAAAATAAAGAAATTCAAACATTAAAAATAGATAAAGAAGATTACGAAGATACAAAAACTGATAAAAATATTTTGCTATACAAAAACTATAAATATGAAGAAGAATTATTAAAACTCAAAGATGAGTTAAAACGATTACAGACTTTAACAACTTCAGATATTAATAAAATAGCCATTGAAAAAGCACAAGAATTGATATTAGAAAAAGAAAAAGATTATGAAGAAAAATTAAAAGAATTAAATAGATACTATAAGCTAGAAAAAGATAAACTAATTCAGTCTTATGAATTAAAAATAAGTGAAGAAAAAAACGCACAAAATAAAATCAAATTAGAAAATATCAAAAAAGGCAAAAATTACGAATATCAAATAAAAATATACTATGAAAATATAGGTTATAAGGTTTTTCCAAATGGTTTTGTAAATGGTAAAAACGACAAAGGCATAGATTTAATAGCGTATAAAAATAGTGAAATAAGGCTAATTCAATGCAAGTGCTACACAAATCCACCAAAACAATATCTGCTTAGAAAATTTATAGGAGATTGCGAAGTTTTTATTAGAAACAATCCATCATTATGTGATAATAAAATAATTTATAAAGATTTTATAACAAGCTGTAATGATAAAGATTACGGAGTAGTGTGTTATTTAAGAGAATATCCAAATGAAATAAATTATCAAATCATTAACTATATAAATTAAAGCATTAAGACAATAAATAATAGATTAATAATTTTTTGTTTGCTATAATTAATCTTATTTTTAAAGGTAAGATATGAATGAGTTTTTAATATATCTAACATATTTTTTAGATAATTTACATGATTTAGCTAGTGGGATTATTAGTATTTTAATTCCTATACCATATGCAAGTTTTATTACTTACCCTATTGTTTTTACTCTTACTTTATTTATAGGATTAAAGCTCTATCCTAGATTTATAATAGCTTTATATATTTTATTTTTATATTTGGTTATAAGAATTGGGCTTATTGATAGAGATGCCGGTGGGTGGTTTGTAGTTTTACAACTATTGCTACCAATTGTATTTTCACTATTAATTTGGTGGTTTTATAAGTTAATAATGAAACAAAATCAAAAATTTATTAAAGTTACCTTTTATTTTTTCTCATTTTTAATGATTGCTTTTCACGGAATATTATTAATAAGTCATTTTAATTTACAGCAAAGTCCAAAGCACGAAGTAACAGAACTTAAAAAACCAAATACCTTATTATTAAGCACAATTAAAAAGCAAAACTATACGATAGATGGTAAGTTTTTTAAAAGTGTAAAATTGATAGTTGATAAAGAAGTGCAATTATATGAAAATTATAAAAAATATGAAAAAATTTTTGAAGAAGAAGCTTCAGAATTACCAACTAGACTTAGCAAAGATAAACTAATAAATTATGATATTTATGGTTATTATAAACCTTGTAGTTATGCAATAACAAATTTAAATAATTTGAGTTTAGAACTTAGCCCTAATCTTAATAGAATTTATGATTCTTTTACTAGGTTATTTGTTGATAACTATTATCTTAGTTTAGGTAATTATTATAGAAGAGGTAGTTGCTCTAATGATGTTTATACAAATTATTTAAATAAATTAAAAGGAGAATTAAAATGAAAACAAGTTATAAAAATATTAGTAATTTTTATAATTAGTTTTATTAAATATAAAGGATAAATTTGAATATAGACAATTTAAAAGATTATAAAATAAAAAACGATTATTTATATAGCTTAGAGCTTATTAGGTTATTTAATGAGATTTTTTCAATTTTACTTATTTTTATCTTGTTTTATTTTACAATAGATATTATCAATGAATTAAATAGTAAACCCGAAAAAACAATGACTGACATACGAAGAATTCAAAAAGGTTGGAGTGGCATTATTGATGGTATTTTTTTCGTTGCATTCTTTTTAAAACTTAGACAAATAAAAAGACTTAGGTTTGTTAAAAATAATGATTTTTATATTAGCATAGATAATGAAAAGATATATTTTGATACTTATGAGATAGATGAAGCAGGTGTTTTTGGTATAGCAAAAAGTTACAAAAAAGTAACCGCAACGATAAATAAAAGTGATATAGTTTTTAGATTGCAATCCAAACGACCTGCTTTAGCGTGTTCATATATATTTAATAAGGATGCTTACAATATTAAAGAAATAGAAAATAAAAGCTTAAATTATAGATTAGACTATCAGATAGCTAGAATAATTTTCTTTCCTATAATTATGTTTTTTGTAATATTAGATATTTTATCAAGCTATTTAGCACTATTTTTCTTAAATGGTAAAAACTTAAAAACTTACACAATATATCAAACTAAAACCAAGCTAGTTTCATTGCCTTTTGTTGATGATTTATCTGTTTATTTTTTATACACAGAGTTTAGACAAAAGTATTCTGCAATGAGTAAAGGCGGATTTGAAATGGAATTTAGAGAAGAAGCACAACCACTAGGCGAAAAATACATAGCAAAACAACAAAAGAAAATTGAAAAGATTTTAAGTGAAAAGTCTTCAAATACAATTAAATAATTTTAATTTTTATATAAATTACCTTTAAAATATAATGTATTATAAAATAAATTCTAATTCAAATCACAAGAATTTGAATTAGATATTTTTGTCAATCAAGAGAATTAATATCGCTTATTTCGTGATGGATATATCTTTCATCGTTTTCTAAGGTATCAACGCTTTTAAACATTCTTTCCCAGCGGATATTATAATCATCATCCCAGCTTAGATAAACAAACCAAGGCTTACCTTCAATATATTTATAATCTACACTTCCCCAAAAGCGGCTATCATTTGAGTGGTCGCGATTATCACCCATCATAAAGTATTCATTGCTAGGCACCTTATAATAATACGCTTTAATATCACTTCTTAATTCACTAACATAAATTGGCTTCATTACAAACTCACCCTTAGCCATAAAGTATTCTATGACCTTATCAAAATCCACTCTTTCATCATAATGAATACCCTTTTTAGTATAAGGCTCTTTTATGTATAATTTGCCTTGTAAAATCACTTGTTTATTAGCAGGATAATTTGCTCTCATATATTCATCTCCTTCGTGCATTCTCACATAAAGGGTCTTATTTGCAAATATTATCTCATCATCTCCTAAAGCAACGCAGCGTTTAACATAATGTAGCTTTGTATTGTGCGGATACAAAAACACCACTATATCATCTCTTTTAGGCTTAGCATAGCTTAATAAATGCCCATCGCCTTTAAAATCAGGCAACACAGGAACTTCTAGGAATGGAATTCTAGGAGTTGGTATCCCGTAGGCGAATTTTTTTACAAATAAATGATCTCCTACTAAAAGTGTGTTTTTCATAGAGCCACTTGGTATTGTAAAAGCTTGAGCTACGAAAAATATAAAAACAAGAACAAATACAATAGTCCCTGTCCATGAATTCCAAAAATCAACTAATTTTTGCCATTTTGTTTTATTTTCTTGCATTTTCTTCCTTTTTTAATCTTGCTTCATATGTGTTTTGCATTAGTGCATAAATAGTCATAGGTCCTACTCCGCCAGGAACTGGAGTAATCATACTAGCTTTATTACTTGTCTTAAGATAATCTCCTGATAGTTTTTTGCCATCAATTTCTTTGCAAATCCCAACATCAATTAAAATAGCTCCATTTTTTATAAAATCATCATTTATTAGATGAATTACACCTGTAGCACTTATTAAAATATCAGCGTTTAAAGTATGCTCTTTTAAATCTTTTGTATATTTGTGGCATACGCTAACACTTGCACCTTCATTAATCATCATAGCAGCAAGTGGGCGACCTACTATGATACTATCGTTTATTATGCAAATATTTTTGCCTTTTACACTGATACCATAATGCTTCATCAAAATATCAATTCCAAGCGGGGTGCAAGCATAAAAATGTGGTTTTAAATTCGCTAAAACTAAACCTAAATTAAGTGGAGTAAAACCATCTACATCTTTAATAGGATTTATAGCGTTTATGATATTGTCTTTATTGATATGATTTGGTAAAGGTAGTTGCACTAAGATAGCATCTACACTATCATCATCATTTAAATCTCTTATGATTTTTAATAATTCTTCTTCGCTAATACTACTATCTAGCTTATAATCTTTACTAATTATTCCTAATTCATTACAAGCTTTTAATTTACTTCTTACATAAACCCCACTAGCATAATCATCTCCTACTAAAATTACAGCTAAGCAAGGTTTGGTTTTTAGCTCATTAATTTTGAGTTTTAATTGTGCGTATAATTCTTTGCTTAATTTTTTTCCATCTAGTATCAATTTGTAACCTTTATAAAAATAAAGATTGTATTATAACCCTTAAAAACAACGGATTATAAAATGAAATCAAAATTAATATTATTAGTTTTTAGCGTATTTGTTTATGCTAATAGTGATTTTTTAAGCAAAGATGAATATCAATTAAGCTTGTATCAAAACCCAAGGGGAATTGGTTGTGATAAATGTCACGGGCTTGATGGAAGTGAGCAAATATTTGCTACTTATAAAGAAAATGGAAAAACCATTCAAGTAATAATCCCTAGTATTAAAAATATTAGTTATGAGAATTTTTATAAAGCCTTAGTTAGTAAAACAAGTTCAAAAAATATAATGCCAAATTATTATTTAACAAATGAAGAAATAAAAAATTTATACTTATATATCAAGAAAAAAGGAGAAAAAAATGACAAATAAAGAAGCTTTCGCACAAGCACAAACATTAATAGCAGGTGGGGTTAATTCTCCTGTAAGAGCATTTAAAAGTGTAGGTAGTGAGCCTGTATTTATAAAAAAGGGCGATGGTGCTTATATAATTGATATTGAAGATAAAAAATACCTTGATTTAGTTCAAAGCTATGGGCCTTGCATTTTAGGACACGCTGATATAAATGTAACAAACGCTATTATTAATGCAGCAAAAGATGGCACAAGTTATGGTGCTCCTACATTAGCTGAAAGCAAATTAGCACAAAAAGTTATATCGTTATATCCTGCAATAGAGCAAATTAGATTTGTAAATAGTGGGACAGAAGCTACTATGAGTGCAATTCGCTTAGCAAGAGCTTATTCTAATCGTGATGGGCTTATTAAATTTGATGGTTGTTATCACGGACACGCTGATATGCTTTTAGTAAATGCAGGAAGTGGCTTAGCGACCTTTAATACTCCAAGCTCAAGTGGAGTTAGTAAAAACGCTGTAAAAGATACTTATACAGCTAAATACAATGATATAGAAAGCGTAAAAGAGCAAATTGCTATAGCAAAGAGTAATGGTAGTGAAATAGGTGTGATTATTATTGAACCAATTGCAGGAAATATGGGTTTTGTCCCTGCTAAAAAAGAGTTTTTAGAAGACCTTAGAAAGCTTTGCGATGAATTAAAAATCGTTTTGATTTTTGATGAAGTTATGAGTGGTTTTAGAGCTGCTTTAGGTGGGGCTTTAGAGATTTATAAAGTTGTGCCTGATATGGTTTGTTTTGGTAAGGTTATTGGTGGGGGACTTCCTGTTGGAGCTTACGCTGCAAAAAAAGAAATTATGCAACTTCTAAGCCCACTAGGCGGAGTATATCAAGCAGGAACGCTAAGCGGAAATCCACTTGCAATGGCAGCAGGTATTGCAAATCTTGAGCAATTAAACGATGATATTTATAAAAAATGTGATAAATGGGCAAAAAATGCAATTAATGCTATGCTAGATGAGAGTAAAAGTGCAGGAGTGCCTTTTGTAGCTAAAAATATAGGTTCAATGTTAGGATTTTTCTTTAATGAAAAATACCCATTAAATTACGATGACGCTAAGACAAGTGATACAGCTAAGTTTTCAAGATTTCATAAAATTATGCTAGAAAATGGAGTAAATCTTGCACCATCAACCTATGAAACTGCATTTATTTGCTCTAAGTTTGAAGATAAAGAATTTGAAATATTTATAAATGCGTTCAAAAAGGCTATTCGTGCATAACGAAGAAAATAAAAGAGCTAAAAAAGTAAAAAGTGTAATAGATGCTGCAAATCATCTAAGCTTAGGTATTAGCATTGTAGTTGCAGTGCTAATTGGTGTTGGTTTAGGAATTTTACTCGCTAAGATTTATAAGCCTTTATTTTTCGTAGGACTTGCGTTTGGAATAGCAGCTGCAATTTCAAATGTATATAAGGCTTATAAATTATTATTAAAAATCAACGAAGATGATAAGAAATAAAGTCTTTTTAACCTTAAATTAAGGTTAAAAAGGCCAAATAGTTTCAACTGCTTTTGTTCCCCAAGGTTTTTTAGTAGCTTTATCAATTTCGCCTTGAGTTGAATAAAGTATTTTAGCGTCTGCTATGTATTTGCTCTCAATTGTGTTTTGACCTGTTATATCATAAGGTCTAATTACTCCAGAGATTTGAACGATTTGTTTTTCTCCGTTTATTAATAATTGTCTTTTTCCTTCAATAAAATAATTTCCATTAGCTAATACCTTTATTACCCTAGCACTAATTGTTGTTTGAAATTTTTCATTTCTACTAGCTTGACCGCTACCACTAAAATCTGAATTATTTTTTGTTTGAAAGCCAATATCTGCTGATTTATTAAGACTTGATAATAATCCTGCAAAAACTCCGGAATTTAAATTAGCATTAGAAGATTTATTCGTGCTTTTACTAGCTTTACTACTTTGGCTTGTATCTTCTTTAATAATTATTGTAACTATATCATTTACATTCATAGCTTTATTATCGCTAAAAAGTGGATTAGAGCCTTTTCCAAAAAGTGAGCCTGGACTTCCTAAATTATTATCAGCCTTAGGTTCAATTTGCTCTACATATGTTGGAGCTTTCATATCCATTTGCGGATCAGCCAAACCACAACCTGAAATTAACAAAGAGAAAACAAAATATTTTATGTAACTTTTTTTCATATTTTCTTCCTTATTTATTAATATTTTAGGCATATACTCTAGCGAAATTTAATCAATGAAGGAGTAGCAATGAATGCGATTTACTTTCAAAAACAAAGCAGGGAAAGTTTAGATAATCTTGCTATAAAATTATCAAAAAAATATTCAAATATTGTTGTTTTCCAAGCACTTGCTTGTGAAGACGGGGTGTGTGGTTTAAATAAATTATCAAAAGAGCATAATATAAAAACTGAATACTTATACGATAGTGCAATAGGCGTTAAAGAGTATTTGAAAAATGAAAATACTTTTTATAAAAATATAATCATTAAAGTTAATGAATTAAAAGCTAAATATGATTTTGTATTAGTTGCTAGTTTTGGAGTTTTTGGTGGTCTTGATACTTTTTGGATAAATCTAAAACTAAGTAAAGAGCTTAATTTAAATTATGTAATTGATAATGATTTAACCAAATTTGAGTTTGCTAAAATTCATCATAAATACGCAAGTTTATATAATGAAAATACAAGCTTAGATGAGTTATTAAATCTTAAAAAACCTGATTATGTAAGTCCAATGGCATTTGAAGTTATGCTAGAGAGCAAGGCTAAAGAAAATATTAAAACCATAGTTTTACCAGAAGGAAATGACGAGCGTATTTTAAAGGCTGCTAGTATTTTATTAGAAGGTAAAGCTGTTAAATTAATTATCTTAGGAAACAATAAAGAAATAGCACAAAAAGCTAGTGATTTAGGTATAGATTTAGATGATGTTAAGACTTATAATCCAGGTAATTCATCATTAGATGATGAATGTGCAAATGCACTTTATGAAGCTAGAAAATCAAAGGGAATGAGCCTTGAGCAAGCAAAAGAACTTATAAAAGATAGAAATTATTTTGGAACTTTATTAGTGCATTTAGGCTACGCTGATGCTATGGTTAGTGGGGCTGCATGTTCAACTGCTGATACAATTCGCCCAGCTCTTCAAATAGTTAAAACTAAACCAGGTGTTAAGAGTGTAAGTGGTGGATTTTTTATGTGCTTAAGTGATAAGGTTTGGTATTTTGCTGATTGTGCGGTAAATCCTAATCCAACTCCTGAAAATCTAGCCGAAATTGCAAGTGTTAGTGCAGCTACTTATAAGGCTTTTGGTTTTGAGCCAAGAGTTGCAATGCTATCTTATTCAACTGCAAATAGCGGTAGTGGAGTAAGCGTTGATTTAGTAAAACAAGCGTGCGAATTAGCAAAATCTTATGAGGGATTAAATTATGATGGTCCTATACAATTTGACGCAGCAGTAGATATTGCAACAGCAAGTAAAAAAATGCCTGATAGCAAAGTAGCAGGAAAGGCAAATGTATTTGTATTCCCTGATTTAAATGCAGGAAATATAGCTTATAAAGCAGTGCAAAGAAGTGCAGGGGCTATTGCGGTTGGTCCTGTTTTGCAAGGTTTAAACAAACCTATTAATGATTTAAGTAGGGGTTGTTTGGTTGAAGATATTGTAAATACATGCTTAATTAGTGCAATTCAAGCACAATAAATTATAAAAAAGGAAAAATTATGAAAAAAATATTAGTTTTAAATGCAGGTTCAAGCTCACTGAAATTCCAATTATTTTTTAATGAAGATAGTGTTGCGAGTGGTTTGGTTGAGCAAATTGGAGAAAGCAATTCAAGAGCAAAAATTAAATTTGATGGCAAGGAATTAGAACATTTAGGTGGCATAAATAATCACGAAGATGGCTTAAAAGTAGTTCGTGATTTATTTGCTAAAAGCGGACTTTTAACTGATTTTAATGAATTAGCAGCAGTAGGTCATCGTGTGGTGCATGGTGGAGATAAATTTATTAAAGCAACATTAGTTGATGATAAATGTTTAAAAGCTTTAGATGAATTAGTAAAATTAGCACCTTTACATAATCCTGCAAATATTTCAGGAATTAAAACAATTATAAATCTTGCTCCAAGTGTTAAAAATATAGCAGTATTTGATACAGCATTTCATCAAACAATGCCAGAAATCGCATATCGCTATGCAATAGCTAATAAATATTATGAAGAAGATGGAGTTAGAAGATACGGCTTTCATGGAACATCTCATGAATTTGTAACTCGTGAAGCAGAAAAATTCTTAGGTATTAAAAACATAGATGCAATTACAGCTCACTTAGGAAATGGTGCAAGTATTAGTGCTATTAAAGATGGTAAATGCGTTGATACTTCAATGGGTCTTACTCCACTTGAAGGATTAATGATGGGAACTAGATGTGGGGATATTGATGCTGGAGCTTTATTTTATTTAGCATATAATAAAGGTTTAAGCATTGCTGAACTTGATAAAATTTGCAATAAACAAAGTGGTTTATTAGGAATTTGTGGTGCAAATGATATGCGTGAAATTGAAGAAAAAATGCAAAATGGTGATAAGAAAGCAAAATTAGCATTTGATATGTTTTGCTATAGAATTGCAAAATACATAGGCTCATACCTTGCAGTAACTCCTGCTAAGGCTCTAATTTTTACAGCAGGTATTGGTGAAAATGATGATTTAATGAGAGCTGCGGTTTGTAAGCAACTTGCACATCTTGGCTTTAGTATTGATGAAGAAAAAAATGCTAAGCGTGAAAAAGTAGCTAGAAATATAGCAAAAGCTGATTCAAAATACCCAATTTTAGTTATTCCAACTAACGAAGAATTATCAATAGTAAAACAAACAATGGAACTTATTTAATCCTATTGATTTAAATTCTTGTAAAACTATAAATAATTAAACATTATTTGTAGTTTTACTGCCATTATATCTTCTTAATTGTATTTTATTTTATATGTTGGGATTACATAACCACACCCATCTATATAATATTCTCTCTCTTCTTTTTCCTTAGTATATGAGTTATATAACATTACTTGCATTTCATCTCCATCTATAAATTGAAATGAATTTTTATCAAAAAATCTTTTTTCAAAAAATACTAGATTATTGTTAAATTCATTAACTTCTTTTAATTCTAAACTATCTAAAGTTTTAAGAGATTTAACTTCATCAATGCTATTATAATTTTGCACTTCATATATTTTTGCATTACTTAATTTAAAATAATTTGCAATTGCTCTTTTATATTTTTCTTCTTTTTCTAAATTACATTTATATCCGCTTTTAGAATAATCATATTTATAATTTGTATACTCATTTTTAAAATCCCAAAATAATAAATAGCCCTCTACTTCTAATTGCCTTTCAAGAGAGCAAAGCTCTTTTTTGGTTTTAAGAAATTTATCATAAGTTGAACTAAAGTATTTACTATAGATATCGTATGAATACTGAACAAGCATTAAAAAAGCGAAAATAGCAATGATAAAAAACGCTAAACTCAAACCAACAAATAAAGATTTTTTTATTAATTCTTTAATAAAAGAAAACATTTAACACCACATATTTTTAATATAATCTTGTATTCTAATTTAAATCCTTTAAGGAATTTAAATTAGATTAATTATTTTTTCTTGATTATATTTTTTATAATTGTTTCTAATTTATCATTATTAAATTGTTTTTCAAAGGTAATATTTATACCTTTAAAAAGACTTTCTGCGTTAGTAATTTTCGCATTTTCATCACTTCTTAGATTGATTTTGCTATCTACGCCTTTACTTTCAAGCACAATAATATATAAGCAATATACTTTGTATATTTTACCTTATTTATAAAATACTATATCAATAATATATAATTATCAATATATATATTTTGCTAGTATTTTATTTATTATGTTGTTTTTATCATTGATGTCTTTTTCGAGTTCATAAATCTTATTCTCTATTTTATCTATAATGTTGATTAAAAGTTTTTGTTTATCAATAGGTATTAATGGTATTTCAACTTCATCTTTTAAAATTTGAGAATTTAAGCTAGTGCCAAATGTATTTTTATTTTTTAGATCCAAATCTATAACTTTATTTTTAAATAGATAAAACAAATACTTATCTAAAACTATATTTTTATCCTTAGGTATAAGCCCAGCAATGGCTTCGTTTGTGTATAAATCAGCTCCGGCTAATGCAACCTTGCCTATGCTTAATTTAAAACTTAATAAAGTAGTCCCACTTGGTATTAACTTAACATTTGATTCTTTTACACCTAGTTCTGTGATTTTTTCTTTTGTATCAGATATTATATTGCCATTCATTTCAGCAATACTAACCCATAAATTATTTCCACCATAGTATAAATGGTTTTTCCTACTAGGTGTACCACCGATTAAAACCTTACAAATTTGTCCTAATTTTTTATTATTTATTAATATATTTGATAAGTCATCGATAAAATCTAAAGAAATACTTAAGAATTTTAATAGCTCAACTCTTAAATCCCTCCCCCCGTTACTGCTAATAATTCCAACTTTACTTAATATCTCAGATATTAATCTCTTATATTCTTCTATACTCATTCTTATTGTTTCAAATTGCTTATTTACTTCTTCGCATTCTTTTACTATTTGTTCTTGAACATCCAAAGGAGGTAATGGAATTTGAAAACTACTAAGAGTTGAGACATTTATGTATTTAACACTCGATTTACTAGCTAGATTTTCAAGTTCATTTGAGTACATTCTAAAAATATATACCAAATATTCAGGTATTACTTTATCAAGCTTACAAACTAAAGCATTAATTTGTTGATTTGTGGTTAATATATCTTTGTTTATTGCACACTTACCTATTGTTGCTGTACAAGACAACAACACTGAATTTTTAGGCACAATTTTTACTTTTTTTTCATCTACTGCTAATTGTGAAATATAATCTTTTGTCTCATTTATATATATGCTATTTGTAAAATCAGGTATGGTTAACCATTGTATATCTTTTTTGTCCCAATACTTATTTTGAGATTTTAAAGGTGTTGAACCATTAATAATATCATTTACACATTCTTTGATACTTATGATTGGATATTTGCTATTTTTCCAAAAATATTCTACATGATTATGCGAATTGGTTAAATTGATATTAATTTTTAAATTAAAATTTGCATTTTTAAAATCAATTAAATTATAATTTTTTTCATAACTTACATATTTACTTAATTCATCGTTAATTATAATTTCATTATTTAAAAATAATTCTTTAATTTTATAAGATATTTTTTCGTCATTATTAATATTATTTTTATCATATAAGGGTGTATTGTATGGATCGTTTAATTCTCTTAATCCCGGATCATCTTTATCTGTGCTCCATTGATAGCCTAAAAATTTCTTTTTTTCATCGTTTTTATCAGGAGCTTTTACAATAATCAATTTATTATCTTTTATCATAGAAAAATATATCAACTTTTTATTTTCAATATTTTTTACAAACTCTATAAAAACACCATTTTCTAAATCTTCTTTTATAGTAGAATCTTTATAAACTTTGCTTTTTGTTAATTTTTTATAAATATTGCTTTTATAAAAATCATCCAAATAATCTTGAAAGCATTCTAATAACTCATCTGTATAATTTTCGTTTATTAAATCTATAAAAATATCTTTTTTTATACCTCTAAAAGCTACATATTCGTCTATATAGCCATTATCTACAAAATTATCATCATCTATCAAATTAGAAGCTTTTAATCTATCTTGCAAGGTTTTAAATTTTATAGAACTAGATGTTAAACCTAAATCCTTATCTTTATCATATGTTTTTAATTTGTGCAAAAATAAAATAATAGTGTTGGTTCCAGTAGCTCCAAATGTACCAGACGGCAACTCAACAATAGCTTTTATATCAAAATTTTGAAATATCAGTTCTCTTACTTCTTGATATTTTCCAATATTACTATTACTTAAAAATGGTGATGGCAAAATTATCGCTGCATTTGCGTTATCATTTAATAACTGAATAGCCCTTTCTATAAAAAAGCATTCTATAGAATTAAAAGTATCTTTATTTATGTCTTTATTAAATAGTATATATTTTTCTAAGTCTTTTTCGCTTAAAGTTTCTAAAAAACCCTTGACCGAATAAGGCGGGTTAGCAATTAATAAATCAAAAGAATAATTTTCAATATTTTCATTACTAGCTAAAGCATCTGCATAAAAAATATTTATCTCATTTTGCCCATACATACTTGCACTAACTTTTGCAACTTTGCTCAATCTATATTCTTTTTCAATTCCATAAATATTTTTATAATACTCTTTTAATTTTTCTTTATCATTAATTTGTTTTTCAATAAAACTTGCATATGTATTTAAAAAATGTCCTGCTCCGCAAGCATAATCAATCACTCTTAAAGGCTTATTTATATTATCAATAGGTAAAGAATGCATAATAAACTCACATATTTGAATTGGTGTAAAAAATTGCCCCTCATCTTGTTTCATGCCTTTTTGCAAAAACAATTCAAATAAATTACCTAAAAATTGCTGAACTTTATTTTCTGTTAATCGTATATCTTCAAAAAGCCTAACTATATTTTTTAAAACTATAGCATTTTTATAAAATAAATCTTTATTATGAACTTCCAAAAACGCAAAATCATTATTAGAATAAAATTTTAATTGCCTTATATAATCTTGAATTTGTTCTTGCATACTTTGCATAGACTTTTTGCTTCTTGAAGTTGTGTTAAAAACATCTTCTATATTTGCATTTTCAACATAAGTAATATCTTCATTTAAAAATTCTTTCATTGCATTTTTATATAATTTCATAAGTCTATCTTGCAAACTTTCGTAAGTGTCTGCCATAATTCCACGATATTTAAATTCCAGATTATTTTTATTAAATGTCTCATCATAAATTTTGCATAAAAACAAATTTACAAGCTTATCAAAAGCATTTTCTTTACCTGATATATTATGTTGTCTTAGAATAGTCGCAAAATCATTGTATAAAGAATTGTTTTGATGGTCAAATTCTTTTAAGTCTGTAAATTTTAATGATAATTTACCAGCTTCATATGGGTTTATATCAGACTCAAAAATTCCACTTGTCAAATAATTTTGTTGATAAATTTCTTTCCATACTTTAAAAATTTCATTTTCATCACTTGCTGATATATAACTCAATTTATAATCATTTTCTTTAAGGTATAGTTCATTGTCTTGCATATTGAGTATATAGTTAAAATAATATATTTCATCGTTTATAAAATCACTAGTATATAAACATAAAAATTTTACTTTTTTATTTTGTCTAAAATAAGATAATAATTGCCCTCCATCTTTAAGCATATTATTCCACTCATTTTCAAATTCACTACCTTTAGCATCAACTTTTGTTTTGTATGTTTTGCATTCAATTAATATATATGATTCACCTAATTTATCTTTTACTAAAATATCTGCTTTTCCGCTAGACTTCGATTCTCTACCTAATTTATATTTTGGTTCTAATTCTATATGGTTTGGATCGTAGCCTTTTGTTAATAACCTATCTATACACTCTAATACTACAAAATTTTCATTTTTTTCAAAATTTGATGTAGTTTTGTCATGGAGTTTAATTTGTTCTGGAAATATAATTTTTCTATTTTTAAAATCAACCATAATAAAAATGTTATTTAAATATTGCTTTTTATAAATAAAATCATTATCTTTTTTAAAATTTAATTTATTTAAAACTTGTAATAGGTTATCATTTGTAATCACTTTTCTCTCCTTTTTTCGTGGAATTTAAAATAGGAATTTCATAAAGAAATTCCTAAAATTATTTTTTATTAAACTCTTTATATAATTTTATTAGATTTGTAGTTGAGCTATCGTGCTCGTAACTCACATCACTTCTTAGCTCTTCAAGTATTGTTTTAGCTAAAGTTTTGCCTAATTCAACGCCAAATTGGTCAAAACTATTTATCCCCCAAATCACACCTTGAACGAATATTTTATGCTCATATAATGCAATTAGGCTGCCTAGATTTCTAGGGCTTATTCTTTCTAATAAAATCGTATTGCTAGGGCGATTTCCCGAAAATTCTTTATGTGGGATTAGCTTTTCTATCTCACTTTCACTTAAATTACTTTTACTAAGTTCAGCTCTTACTTCATCCTTGTTTTTGCCTTTCATAAAGGCTTCAGCTTGAGCGAATACATTGCTAATTAAAATTTCGTGGTGCTCTGGCATATCGTGTGGTTTTTCAAGACTTACTATTAAATCAATCGGACTTATATGAGTTCCTTGATGAAGTAGTTGAAAAAATGCGTGTTGAGCGTTAATTCCTGTTTCACCCCAAATGATTGGAGAAGTTTCGTAATTAATTAATTCCCCATTTTTACTAACTTGTTTTCCATTACTTTCCATATCAAGTTGTTGAATAAATCTTGGAAAATGCTTTAAATATTCATCATAAGGTGCGATTATATGTGAGCCACCACCATAAAAATTAATATACCAAATACCTATTAAAGCCAAAATTACAGGCAAGTTTTTAGAATATTCAGCCGAGCTAAAATGTGAATCCATTAAATATGCACCTTCTAGCATTTGCCAAAAATGTTCTTTTCCTAAATAAATCATAATAGGAAGACCAATTGCAGACCACAAACTATAACGCCCACCGACCCAGTTCCAGAACTCAAACATATTATTACTATCTATTCCAAATTCTTCAACAGCTTTTTTATTAGTTGAAACTGCTACGAAATGCTTAGCTACAAAGCGTTTATTAACTGCGTGATTTAAAAACCACTCTCTAGCAGTTAAAGCATTTGTTAGGGTTTCTTGAGTTACGAATGTTTTTGACGCTATTATAAAAAGCGTAGTTTCTGGATGAACGCTATCTAATACATTTTGTAATTTTGAGCCATCTACGTTTGATACAAAGTGCATTTTTAGTCTTGGGTGTGCGTATTTTTTCAAAGCATCGCAAGCCATCAATGGTCCTAAATCAGAGCCACCAATTCCTATATTTACAATATCAGTTATTACTTGATTTGTATAGCCTAGCCACTCGCCTGATCTTATTGCGTGAGAGAATTTCTCCATTTTGTTTAGCACTGCATTTACATCATCCATTATGTTTTCATTATCTACATAAATAGGTGTATTTATACGATTTCTAAGAGCAATATGTAAAGCCGCTCTATTTTCTGTGGTATTAATCTTTTTACCACTAAACATATCTTTAATGTTTTGTTCTAAATTAGCTTCTTTTGCAAGATTAATAAGATTGCTTAAAATCTCTTCATCTATTCTATTTTTAGAATAATCAACCTTAATCCCACCAACTTCTAAAAAGTATTTATTCGCTCTATTATTATCATTAGCGAATAAATCTTTCATATGAGTATCTTTTGATTTGTTGTATAAAGACCATAATTTTTCATAGCTTTTTAATTTGCTTAACATTATTTATCCTTTAAATGATTTTGCAGTGCCACACTAGCGCCGTTTATACCTGGAAATTTTGATAAAACCACAAATACAGGAATTGCTGCTAAATAACTATCAAATCTACCTTTATTCTCAAATCTTGCTCTAAATGATGAGTGTTTAAAATACTCTAATATTTTAGGAATTATTCCACCACAAATATAAACACCACCCCTAGCACCTAGAGTTAATGCTAGATTTGAAGCAATTGTTCCTAGCATTGCACAAAATATATCAAGACTTAATCTACATAAAGCTGATTTTTCGTTTAATGCTAGTTCGCTAATTTTACTAGCGTCTAAAGTATCATTTATACCTTCTTTATGTGCTAAAGCTTCATATATTAGCTCAAGTCCCATTCCACTAAGCAATCTTTCAGCCGATACATGCCCGAATTTGTTTTTTGCATAATGCCAAATCATTGATTCAATCTCATCAAAAGGTGCAAAGCTAACATGTCCGCCTTCACCTGATAGTGCAATATAGCCATTTTTACTAGGGATTAATCCACTAACTCCAAGTCCTGTTCCAGGCCCTAAAACAGCTTTTACGCAATTTTCT
This sequence comes from Campylobacter sp. RM9331, assembly GCF_020137685.1. Lineage (NCBI taxonomy): Bacteria > Pseudomonadati > Campylobacterota > Epsilonproteobacteria > Campylobacterales > Campylobacteraceae > Campylobacter > Campylobacter sp. RM9331. The sequence continues at coordinate 41,289 of NZ_JACGBA010000009.1, read as the reverse complement.
TCAGCTTCTCTTCCACCAATTTGAACTAATTCATCACTATTTAATTTTGTAATAGCAAGTGCTTGAGCAGTGAAATCATTTAGAATTAATAAAGTATCAAATCCTAATGCAAGTCTTGTGGTATTGATTGAAAAAGCCCAATGATTATTAGTCATTTGTATAAAATCACTTGTAACAGGATTTGCCATTGCAAAAGCAGCGTGTTTTACATTTACATTTTTATCTTTTAAATATGCTCTTACAGCATCTATTATAGTATCGTAGTCTTTGCATTGTAAGACTTCTATTTTATCTATATTTCCTGATTTAAATTCTAATGCAAATCTAGCGTTAGTTCCACCAATATCTGCTAATAATCTTGGATATTCATTTTGCGTAATAGACATCTAAATTTCCTTTTGAATTAATTACATAACTTATTGGATATTTTTTATTTTTTTCTTTACAAGCCAATAAAAATACTTGATATTTCTCATCTCCACTGATATTTAAAAATATTCTTTTAGCTTTTAATATGCTTTCTAAACTAAGGCTAATTCTATCGTAATTAGGAGTTTTTACTATGTGATAAGCTTGGTTTTCATCACTTAATAATTCATCTAAATTAGAAGCCGTTGGAAAGATTGATGCAGTATGAGCATCAGCTCCCATACCTAAAATCAAAATATCAGGAGTTTGATAAATATTATTAGCGTGGTTTTTTAAAGCTTCATAATCATTAATTAATTCATCTTTAATACAAGTAATTAAATTAGCCTTACTAGCGTCATTTTGTAATAGATTTTGCTTTACTAGATTTGTATTGCTATCTTCGTGATTTGTAGGTAAAATCCTTTCATCTACTAAAAATACATTTACTTTAGTCCAGTCAAGCTTTTCTTTACTTAATTTAATAAATAAATCTTTAGGACTTTTACCACCTGATACATAAAAATTTACGCTACCTTTACTATTAATACATTCATTTAATGAAAATACTAATTCTTTGTATAAAGCGATTTCGCTTATGTTTTTGTCATTGAATGTAAATAATCTCATCTTAGTCCTTAAAAATAATTTCATTTGTGTAGGCTTTGTATTTATGCATTGTAAAATCATCATTATCAATTACATCTTGCACCCATTTCCAAGCACTCTCTAGCTCATCTTTTTCATTAAATGAACTTAAATCTTTATTAATTACATTTAAAAGTAATCTTTCATAAGGTGGCATTTTTTCAATATCACAAATTCCTATTTCAAATTCTTTAAACTCTTCGGCTATTTTTAAAAGGAATTTGATTTTAGGTTTTGGTTGGATTTCTATATACATTTTCCCACCATTTTTAAAGTCAATATCAAAATATACTTTATTTTCAGCCATTCTTTTGCCTGTTGCAAGTTTTATTAAAACGCCTTTATAATTTTCTTGATTTGAACTAGTTTTAATTGATACGAAAGTTTCTGTCCTACTATCTTTAGCCACATTTAATTCGTCTAAATAACTTAAGCTATCTTCATTAGCTTCATATTGAGCTTTAATTACATTTTTAAAATCAATTTTTTCAAGTGAGTTAAAAAATTCAAGCTTAGCTTTTCTAATATTAGTTGAATTAATATCAATCATAAATAAAGCTAACATTTGTAACATATGATTTTGCAACATATCTCTTAAAGCACCGCAACTATCATAAAACTCTCCACGACTTTCAACACCTAAACGCTCTAAAACATATAAATTAATGCTTTTTACATAGTCTTTATTAAGTAGTGCATTAAAATGTGGATTTTGTTTTCTAAACTCAAATAATTCTTTAACCATACTTTTACCAAGATAATGATCAATTCTATAAATTTGTTCTTCTTTATAATATTTTGCTACGCTTTCATTGATTGCTCTGCATTCATTTAAACTCATTCCTAAAGGTTTTTCAAGAACTATTCTAACATTGTCTTTATTCATATTTAATTCGCTTAAATTCTTACAGCAAGTGATGAAAAATTCAGGCGAAATTGAAAAATATATAATAGTATCTTTGCCATCTCTTAAATTGTTTTTAAGTTTTTTAAAATCTTCAAGATTATTAATATCTACGCTCTCATAAGATATTTTTTCTAAAAAATCGTTCCATTTTGTAGTATCTTTTAAATGGATTTTTGATTTATCGTTTAATTTTTGCTTAAATTCTTCTAAGCTAAGCTTACTTCTACCTGTAGCAAGTATTTTAAAATCTTCGTGAAGCAAGTCATTTAAAAAGGCTTCATAAAGTGAAGGAAAAAGTTTTCTAAGAGCTAAATCTCCAGTAGCTCCGAATAATAAAAAATCAAAATTAGTTTTCATAAATAATCCCTAAGTAAAAATAATTTTTTAAATCTTACTAAAAAGGATTTAACATTAATAACATTTATTTATTTATAATAAATCAAATATTTTAAATGAAAGAAGCTTATTTATGACAAATAAAAAATTATTAGAAATCACTGAAAAGATTATAAAAAGAAGTGAAAAAACTAGAAAAGATTATCTTAATTTAATAGATAGTGCTAATGAAAAAATCAATCGCTCAAAGTTAGGTTGTGCTAATTTAGCTCACGCTTATGCAGCAATTCCTGAAAGCGTAAGAGAAAAATTAAATAATTCAAATAGCACTCATTTAGCTATTATTTCAAGCTATAACGATGTTTTATCAGCTCACGAACCTTACAAGGATTATCCTTTAAAATTAAAGCAATCTTGTATAAAAGAAGGTGTAAGCGTTCAAGTTGCAAGCTGCACTCCTTCAATGTGTGATGGTATTACTCAAGGCTATGATGGTATGCAACTTAGCCTTTATTCTCGTGATGTAATAGCTATGAGCACAGCGATTGGATTATCTCATAATGTTTTTGATGGGGCGTTTTATCTTGGAGTGTGTGATAAGATAGTTCCTGGACTTTTAATGGGAGCATTAAGATTTGGACAATTACCTGCTATGTTTATTCCAAGTGGTCCTATGCCAACAGGACTTAGTAATTCTGATAAAAGTATTGCTAGAGAAAAATACGCTCAAGGACTTATTTCTAAGCAAGATTTATTAAATACTGAAATGAAAATGTATCATAGTTCAGGAACTTGCACCTTTTATGGAACTGCTAATTCAAATCAAGTTATGATTGAATTATTAGGTCTTCATATGCCAAATTCTGCTTTTATTAATCCAAATACAAGGCTAAGAGAAAAAATAATTGATTTTAGTGCTAGACATTTTGCAAAAGGTGTAAAAGATAAAAGTATTTTACCAATAGGTAAAATGATAGATGAAAAAAGTATAGTAAATGCAATAGTAGGGCTTATGGCAACAGGTGGCTCAACCAATCATACTTTACACTTAATTGCAATTGCAAAGGCTGCGGGAATTATTATTAATTGGGATGATTTTAATGATATTTCAAATATTACTCCACTTTTAGCTAAGGTTTATCCTAATGGTAAGGCTGATATAAATGATTTTTATGAAGCGGGTGGATTGTCGTTTGTAATTAATGAATTATTAAACAATGGTGCATTACATGATGATGTAAATACTATAGCAGGATTTGGGCTTAGTAATTATACGAAAGATCCTATCTTAAAAGATGATGAAATTACTTATGAAAAATGCCTTGAAAATAGCAGAAATGTTGAAATAATCACGACTTATGATAAGCCATTTAGCACTACAGGTGGGCTAAAAGTTTTAAGTGGAAATATTGGTCGCTCGGTAATTAAAGTAAGTGCTGTAAGCGATGATAATTTATATATTAAACAAAGAGCTATCGTATTTAACGACCAACTTGAGTTAATGAAAGCTTACGAAAAAGGCGAATTGAATAAAGACTTCATAGCAGTTGTAAAATATCAAGGCCCAAGAGCAAATGGAATGCCTGAACTTCATAAATTAATTCCGCCTTTAGGGGTATTAATGTCTAAAGGATATAAAGTCGCATTAATTACTGATGGTAGAATGAGTGGGGCTAGTGGAAAAGTTCCTGCAGCAATTCATACAAGTCCTGAAGCCTTGTTAAATGGAAATATTGCTAAGATTAAAGATGGGGATTTGATAGAATTTGACGCAATCAATGGCACTTTAAATGTATTAGAAGATGATTTCTTAACTAGAGAAATTAGGCATATTGATTTAAGTGCAAATGAGTTAGGTAGTGGTAGAGAGCTTTTTAAAGCTTTAAGAAATAGTTGTTTAAGCGCCGAAGAAGGCGGAGTAAGTTTTTAAGGAAGAAATAATGAATGCAAGAGAAATTTTAAAAATAAATCCAGTAATTCCTGTGATAGCAATTGACGATATAAATGATGCCTTACCTTTAGCTAAGGCTTTAGTTTTAGGTGGAGTAAGAGTGCTTGAAATTACTCTTAGAACTCCTGCAGGTCTAAAAGCAATTGAGTTAATTAGTAAAGAAGTTCCTGAAGCAATCGTTGGAGCAGGAACAGTAATTAATGCTAAGCAATATAAAGATGTTATTAATGCTGGTGCAAAGTTTGCAATAAGTCCAGGAATTACTGAAAAATTATTAAAAGAGATTGATTATAAAATCCCTTTAATAGCAGGTATTGCAAGTCCAGCAGAGCTAATGCTTGGGCTTGAATATGGGCTTGATACCTTTAAATTATTTCCTGCTAGTGTTGTTGGTGGAGTGCCTATGTTAAAGGCTATTTATGGGCCATTTAGTGATGTTAGATTTTGTCCTACGGGTGGTATTAGCGAAAATAATGCTAAAGAATATTTAAGCCAACCAAATGTGCTTTGTGTTGGTGGTTCTTGGCTTGCACCAAAAGAGCTAATAAAGGCTAAAAATTGGGATGAAATCACAAATATTGCAAGAAAAACTTTAGAGTTAAAAAATACTTTATAAGGCTTTATTTATAAGTAGGCTTAGTGCGAAAACTAAGCCTATAAAAATTAAATTCTTTACTTAAAAACATTAGCAAGATTAGAATTTAAATTAGCATAAATCAATCAAACAAAAACCTTAATAAAATAATATTTTTAAGTTTAATTGTAAGAATTTTATAAGAAATTCAATTATCAAAATTAAATAATTTTAAGATTTATTTTGTCTTTTTTGTAACTTTTAGATTTTAAAAAAATACTATCATTAATAAATTTTTTTAAGGAGAGATTATGCAAATAAATCCTAATAATAAAAAAGATTTAATGCAAATACTAAGCGAACACGGCTTTAGTAGAAGAGATTTTTTGAAATGGTCTAGTGGAATGGCTACTATGCTAGGACTTGGAGCTACTTTTGCACCAAGTATTGCTAATGCTGTTGAAAATAATGCTAGTAACACCCCAGTAATTTGGCTTCATATGGCAGAATGCACAGGCTGTAGTGAGAGTTTATTAAGAAGCGATGCACCTACTATTGATAGTTTGATATTTGATTATTTAAATATTGAATATCACGAAACTGTTATGGCAGCAAGTGGTCATCAAGCTGATGAGAATTTAGAAAACGCTATTAAAAAACACGCAGGAAAATATGTATTATTAGTAGAAGGTGCAGTTCCTGCAGGAAGCTCTAGTTTTTATCTAACTTTAGGTGCTAAAGGGCATACAGGCGAAGAAATAGCAAAAAATGCCTGTGCTAATGCAGCTGCTATTTTAGCAATTGGAACTTGCTCAAGCTTTGGTGGTATTCAAGCAGCAACACCAAATCCAACAAACGCAGTTCCGATTAGTAAAATCACAAATAAAAGCGTAATTAATGTCCCAGGTTGTCCGCCTAGTGAAAAAAATATCGTAGGTTCAATCTTGCAAATATTATTATTTGGAACAATGCCACTTGATAATTTTAATCGTCCAAAATGGGCATACGAGCATAGAATTCACGATTATTGTGAGCGTAGGGGACATTTTGATGCGGGTGAGTTCGTAGAAAGTTTTGGCGATGAAGGTGCAAAGAAAGGCTATTGTCTTTATAAAGTAGGATGTAAAGGTCCATATACATTTAATAATTGTGCTAAGCAAAGATTTAATCAGCACATAAATTGGCCTATTGGTGCAGGACATGGGTGTATAGGTTGCTCTGAGCCTGATTTTTGGGATAGTATGAGAACTTACGAAGAACCTTTAAAATCACATTTATTTCAAAGCGTATTTAGCGGAATGGGTGCTGATGCTATGAGTGATAAAATAGGCATTGGTGTTTTAACTCTAACAGGAGTAGCAATAGCTGCTCACGCAACAATTTCAGCAATTAAAAAAGACAAGGAATAAAAAATGCAAAAAATAGTAGTAGATCCAATTACAAGAATTGAAGGACATTTAAGAGTAGAAGTAATAGTTGATGATGCAAATGTAGTAACTGATGCTTATGCGGGTTCAACATTATGGCGTGGAATTGAAACTATTGTAAAAGGAAGAGACCCTAGAGATGTTGGCTTTATGACTCAAAGAATTTGTGGAGTTTGCACTTATTCGCATTATAGAGCAGGTATTGAAGCGGCTGAAAATGCTTTAGGTATAGTTCCACCAAAAAATGCAAAACTTACAAGAACATTAATGAATGCAGCTTTATATATGCACGATCATTGTGTGCATTTTTATCAATTACACGGGCTTGATTTTGTTGATGTAGTGAGTGCTTTAAGTGCTGATCCAGCAAAAGCTGAAGCTGAAGCTTTAAAATGGTGTGATAAGCCTTTAGTTTGTGGTGTAGGAGAACTTAAAGCAGTTCAAGAAAAATTAAAAACATTCGTAGATAAAGGAGAATTAGGAATATTTGCGAATGCTTATTGGGGACATAAAACTTATCGCTTTAGCCCAGAGCAAAACTTAGTAGCGTTAAGTCATTATTTAGAATGTTTAAAAGTGCAAAGAACAGCAGCACAATTAATGGCTATTTTTGGTGCAAAACAACCACACCCACAAAGCTTAACCGTAGGTGGTGTAACTTGCGTTATGGATATACTTGACCCTGCTAGAATTGGCGAGTATAAAACTAAATTCTTAGAAATTAGCGATTTTATTCATCGTGCTTATTTAGCTGATATTAAGATGGCTGCAACTGTTTATAAAAATGAGCCAAGTGTAATGAATGATGTTGGCGTTGATAATTTTATGTGTGCTGATGAGTTTTATTTAGGAGATGATTATTTATTTAAAGGTGGAATTGTAACTAATATGCTAAGCAATCCTGTATTAGGTGCTATTGATGAGAGCAAAATCACAGAAGAAGCAACAAGGTCTTGGTATAAAAACGATAAAGCATTACACCCTTATGATGGCGAACAAGAGCCAAATTATACAGGTCTAAAAGATGAAAAAACTCTAAACGCTAAAGGCGAATTAGAAGATTCTAAAGTATTTGATATGAATGGAAAATATAGCTGGATTAAAGCTCCAAGATATGATAATTTACCTGTTCAAGTAGGACCACTTGCTACTATAGTTGTAAATTATTTAGCTAAAAATCCAATCGTTACAAAAGAAGTTGACGCTTTATTAGCTGAATTAAATATTGAGCTTAAAGACTTACTTAGCACTTTAGGAAGAACTGCAGCAAGAATGATTGAAGCAAAAATAATAAGCGAACACGCACTTAAAGCTCTTGATAGTTTAGTTGAAAATCTAAAAGTAGATCAAAGCACTTGCGCTCCATATAAAATAGATAATTCTAAAGAATACAAAGGTCGCTTTATAGGTAATGCTCCTAGGGGAATGCTAAGTCATTGGATTAGAATTAAAGATGGTATAGTGCAAAATTATCAAGCAGTAGTTCCATCTACTTGGAATGCAAGTCCAAAAGATGCAAATGGTAAAATGGGAACTTATGAAGCTTGTTTAATTGGTCTAAAGATTGAAGATTTAACCAAGCCACTTGAAATTATTAGAAAAATCCATTCGTATGACCCTTGCATTGCTTGTGCTGTGCATGTATTAGATAAAAAAGGCAATAAGTTAGGCGAATATAAAGTAGGAGTTTGATATGAAACATTATGAGTTTTCAATAGGGCTTAGAGCAACTCATTGGCTAAGAGCATTTGCTATTTTAGCCCTTTGTATAAGTGGCTTTTATATTGCTAGTGTGTTTATTGCACCTGATAAATCAACCGAGCCAAATCTATTTATGCAGGCTAAATTTCGTTTCGTGCACAATGTAGCTGGGTTTGTTTTATTAGCTTGTTTTATTTTTAAACTTTATCTTTTTATATTTGATAAGCTTAGTAAAAAAGAAAGAGTTAGTATTAAAGATTGCTTTAGTTTAAGAGTATGGATAGAGCAAATTAAGTTTTATTTATTTTTAGGAAAACACCCACATTTAAAAGGTGTATATAATCCACTTCAATTTGTGAGTTATTTTTTCTTTTATATTGTTTTAGCATTATTAATAATCACAGGTTTTGTGTTATATATTAATGTTTATCACGAAGGTTTTGCTGGTGCAATAACTCCTTTTGTTAAACCATTTGAAGTAATGTTTGGCGGACTTGCAAATGTTAGGATAATTCATCATATTTTAACTTGGGTTACTATGATTTTTGTTGGTGTTCATATTTATATGGCAGTGTTTAATGCAATTAAAGGTAAAGATGGTGCAATGGACGCTATTTTTAGTGGATATAAATACAAATGAGAGTTTTAGTCCTAGGAATTGGAAATATTTTAATAGGAGATGAAGGAGCTGGAGTTATTTTTCTTGAGTATTTTAGGAAAAATCTAGCTCCTAATATTTATATTAAAGAAGAATTTAAAAATCAAGATTCGCATCAATTAGTATTTTTAGACGGCGGGACGATGGCTATGAATTTAGCTCATATAATTGCTGATTTTGATAAAGTTTATGTGATTGATTGTATAAATGCTGATGATTTAGAAGTGGGCGATGTTGTGTTTTTTGACTATGACAAAGTGCCAAGTAATATAAATTATCAAGGAAGTGCTCACGAACTTGAAATGCAAATGATGCTTAATTTTATGAGTTTAGTAGGCGATTTGCCAATTTGCAAAATCTTAGGCATTGTGCCTAAAAGACTTGAACCTATGAAAATATCTTTAAGCGATGAGGTTAAAAAATCTTTTGCTTTAATGCAAAAATGTCTTTTAGAAGAGCTTAAACAAGATGGATTTTTGTTAGAATTTAAAAATGATTTTAGTATAGAACAAGCGATAGAAAATTATAGGAATTTAAGCAGTGTTAATTAGATATGATTTCAAAATAAAATTAAAAGATTTCGGATTATTTTTACTAAAAATTGCCAAGATAAATAATGTAAATTATAAGCTTTATTATGAAGATGATGAGTTTTCTTTAGTTATAGATGATAATGAAGATAAAGTTTTAGCCTTTAATGAATATTTTAAAAAAATACCTTATTTTTTATTTTTAGAAGATTTTAAAATAGAGCTAGAAAATACACAAAAAACAAAAGAATTTGAAATTGAAATTCCAAGATTGCCTTTAAACTTATGTGATGAAGTTTTTGATGATTTAGGTTTAAATGAGTTAGATTATACTAAAACAACAAAAAGTGATTTTGTAATAATTGCTAATTATGAATTATTACAAAAGGCTTTTATTTGTGATAAAAATACTCAAATTTTACTTAATGCTTATGAAAAACCATTTGTAAAATTAGCTTTAAAACCACTTTATAAAAAAGCACATAATTTAGGAGATTTTTTATATGTATCATTTGCTAATAGTAAAAAGCTTTTTAATGAGTTAAAAAATACAGATGAGCTTTATTTTGTAAAAAAGCCTAAAGATTTATTATTAATAGCTCCTTTTGCTGATACATTTTGTGTAATTAATAATCCGTATTCAAATCAATTATCAACTGCTTTTAATATTGATAAATTAAGCTTTAATATCCCTAAAAATAAAGATGAATTAATAAAATTATTACTTAGCTTAGAACAAGGCGAAAAATTATTAAAAAATTATCAAGAAAAGTTCATTTTAAATGAGTTTAGTTTAGAAAATAAAAATATATTTTCATTAATAAAATTAGCAGATATTTTGCTAGATTCTGATATTTTAAAAGTAGTGCCAAATACTTATACAAAGGGAGTTAGAATTGATTGTGAGATTAATGAAGATGGCTTAAATGTAGCTAAGTTTATCTCATCAATTATGAGCTTTAGATTAGCAAACGCAGCTTTAATAGAAGTTGGTGTTTTTGAAGCACTTGTTTTAATGATAGGAAAACTTAACGAAAACGAGCGTGAGATTTGCTCAATGCTTATGAATTATCAGAGTTTTTTAAATTACAATGCGTTTTTAAACAAGCAATTTAAGTTCAGTAAATGGGCTAATTGTGAGTGTTTTAATTAAACTTAGTGGCAGGGTGCAAGGAGTTGGATTTCGCCCTGAAGTTTGCAAATTAGCCAAAGCAAAAAAGCTAAATGGCTATATCTTAAATGATACTTTAGGAGTTAGCTTAGCACTTGATTGTGATGAAAAAATAGCAAAAGTTTTTATAAAAGACTTAAAACAAATTCTTAAAAAAAATCGTCCATTAGCAAGTATAGAAAAAGTAAAAATAATTAAAACAAATGAAACTTATAATGATTTTGTTATTAAAAAACCAAGCAAAGATAAGCGTAATCTTGCAGTAATTTTGCCTGATTTCGCCCCTTGTAAGGATTGTATAAAAGAGCTTAATAATCCTAAATTAAAAAGAAGATTTAATCACGCCTTTATAAATTGCACTAATTGCGGCACTAGATTTAGTGTAATTTCTAAAATCCCTTACGATAGAACAAACACTTCTATGAGTGTTTTTAAAATGTGTAAAAATTGCGATAGTGAATATAATAATCTTAATGATAGGAGATTTTACGCAGAGCCTATTGCTTGTAATGATTGTGGGGCTAAGCTTAATCTTGATTTAGCAAAGGCTGTTAAATATCTAAAAGCTGGAAAAATAGTAGCTTTAAAAGGTGTTGGTGGGTTTAATTTATTATGCAATGCTAATGATTTTAATGCGGTAAATAAATTAAGAATGCTAAAAAATAGAGCTTTAAAACCACTTGCAATAATGGTAAAAGATATAAAAATGGCGAAAAAATATGCTAGTTTTACTAAGTTTGAAGAGCGTATTTTAAAGAGCAAAGAGCGACCTATATTGCTACTAAAAAGCCTTAATCAGAGTGCTTTTAATATACATTTTGATTTTAAAAATATCGGAGTATTTTTGCCAAGTGCTCCGATATTTCATATATTATTTAAAGAGCTTGATTTTGCAATAGTAGCTACAAGTGCAAACAAAAGTGGCGAGATGATTTATTCTAAAAAAAGCGATTTTAAGATTTTAAAACCTGATTTAATAATAAATCATAATAGAAAAATAATTAATAAAATTGATGATAGTGTAGGGCAAGTTGTAGCCAATAAATACCATCATTTAAGAAGTGCTAGGGGCTTTAGACCTTTTTATTACGAGCATAAAATTAAAAAAAATATAAATATCCTAGCTCTTGGAATGGAAGAAAAAAACGAGTTTTTAATATACATAAATGGGTTTTGTATTAATTCGCCTTATATTGGGGATTTAAAGGATATTAGTGTTTATAAACATTTTGTAAAAACTCTAAGATTTTTTGTGAAAAATTATAAGATTAAATTTGATTATGTTTTGTGTGATTTACACCCACATTTTATTCATAGCGAAAAAATAACAAAAGAATTTGAAATAGGAATTAGTAAAAATACAAAGATTATAAAAATCTACCATCACGCAGCCCATGCGATGAGTATTGGACTAAGAAATATTAGAGCCTTTTGTTTTGATGGCACAGGATATAAAAATAATCATCATATAAGTGGTGGCGAAGTGCTAGATATTACTAAAAACACTATAAATACAGCTTTTTGTTTTGATGAGTTTAAGCTAGTTAATGTAAAAAATAATGAACTATTAGCTTATAGTATTTTAAAAAAATACGAAATCCCGTGTGAAACTAATCTAAATTATGATATAGCATTGCAAAATTGCACTATAAATACTAGCTCATTAGGTAGAATTATTGATGCTTTTGCCTTTTTAGTTTTAGGGATTAAGAAAAATGAATTTGAAGCACATTCAGGAATGCTTATTGAGAGTTTTTATGATGAAAATATCAAAGATATTTACAAAATTGAGTTTAAAAATAATAAGATTATTTATAAGGATATTTTTGCAACTTGCTTAAATGAAAGCAAGGTTTTAGCTTGTTCAAAATTCATTAATACCATTGTTTATATTGTTAAGTTTTTAAGTCCTAATAAAAAAGCGATTTTAAGTGGCGGGGTGTTTTGTAATAAAAGCATTTTAAATCTTTTGCTAAATGATAAAGAATATAAATTCTATACTCCAAAAAACGAAGCGATAAACGATGGCTGCATAGCTTTAGGGCAGTTAAACTATTTCTTAAACAATATGGAATTTAAGGATTAATTTATTATTTATTGTTAAAATCTCGCCTTTTTTTCAAGGAGAGAATATGAAAATATTACAAGAATTTAAAACATTTGCAATGCGTGGAAATGTTGTAGATTTAGCTGTGGGTGTGGTTATAGGAACTGCTTTTGGTAAGATTGTAAGCTCACTTGTGGCTGATATTATTATGCCTATTATTGGAGTTTTAACAGGCGGAGTTGATTTTAGTGATTTAAAATTGGTTATTAAAGAAGGTGCTAAAGAAGCTGAAAATGTAACCGTTAATTATGGTTTATTTATTCAAAATATAGTTGATTTTTTAATCATTGCGTTTTCAATTTTCGTTGTTGTAAAGCTAATCAATAAGCTTAAAAAAGCAGAAAAAGAAGAAGAAAAACCAGCTCCTGCTCCTGCACCAAGCGAAGATATAGTGCTGCTAACAGAAATCAGAGATTTATTAAAAAATAAAAACTAATTTTATTAGTATTAGCTATAATCTCCTAATTTAAAGGGGGATTTTATGCTAATTATTAAAAAATTAATTATATTTTTATTTTTTATAAGTTCTATAGAAAATATTGATAAATTAACACAATCTTCTAATATTAACGATAAAAATCAAGCTATTAAAATTTATAAATATTATTGCGACTTAAACTATGCTTTAGCTTGTTATAAACTAGGTTTAGAATATTTTAATAATGAAAAATTATTTATAAAATCGTGTGATTTAGGATATGCAAATGCTTGCAATAAATTAGCTGATATTTATATTTTAGATATAAATAAAAATAGGTTTTATAATAAATTATCTTGCGAGTATGGTAATGATTTTGATTGTTTAGCTTCGTTTGATACAGATTCTATTGATTTTGATAGACTAGCTAAATATTGCAGAAAAAATAAAAAATATACTTGTGATTTTCTTAGAAAAGAAAGTATAAAACATAATAAAATTGATTATTTTGTAGTTTCTGATAAAAATTATGAAAGGCTTTATAAATTATGTAAAGAAGATAATTCTAAAGCTTGTTTTACTCTTGCATTAGAACTAAATAATATAAATATTTTTAGTGATATTTTATATAAAAAATCTTGTGAATTAGGTGAGAGTAAGGCTTGTATGTTTTTAAAGGATAATAAATGAGAATTTTTATAATTATTATGATATTTTTTATTAATATAAATGCTAATGAGTTTTGTGATATTTTGGTTAAAAAATATGTAAAAGATTATGATTTTATAGATAAATTTAAGGATAAATGTAAAGCAATAAATGAGATTTATTTAAGTTTAGATAATAAAGAAAAATACAAAATAAATGAAATATATTTAAAAAATTGTAATGATAAAAATTATAAATATTGTGATTATTTAAAACAACTTTATTTAAATTCTTTAATTACTGATAAAAATATTTATTTTAGAGCATTAGAGCTGGGTTGTTATGATAATAATTCTTGTTTTGATATAGTTTATGCTTTAATAAATGAGAATTCTAAAAATCAAGAATATTTTTATAAATTGCTTGAAAATAAATGTAATGAAGATAGTAGATTTTGCTATGTTTTTATAAATTATAAATATAAAACTAATGATGATTTGATGTGTGAGAAAAACCCTAGCACTTGTTATGAATTAGCAGTTAATAAAGATGAAATTAAAAAGACTAAATATTTAAGAAGAGCTTGTGATAATAATATAAATGAAGCTTGTATGCTAATAAAAGATTATAAAAAAGCGTGTGATAATAAATATGCTAAAGCTTGTGAAATTTTAGCTAAAGAATTTAAAGATAAAAAGGATTATAAAGCTTTAAAGCATTATATGAAATTAGCTTGTAAGTATGGTGGAAGTTGTTATAGTTATGATTTTAATCAAGATAATATGCTTAATATTTATAAAGATGAATGCGATATAACAAAACTAAATTCTTGTAAAAAATATATAGAAAATACTACTAATTTAAATAAGGATTTTTACAATAATTATTCTAAAATATATGAGAATTTGTGTTTAAATAGCAATATTATGTTTTGTAAAGATGCTGTTATGATTGAATATAAAATGAAAAATTATAAAAGAGCAAAATATTTTATAGATTATATATGCTTAAAAGATAATGATTTATGTAAAGAATTATCAATTAATTATCTAAAAGATATTTATAAGGAGGAATTATGAAAAAGATTTTAATTTTATTTTTGTACTTGTTTTGTTGTTATGCAGATGATGATTATGAATGTAAAAATAATGATTTAAATGCTTGTTATAAAGTGATAAAAAGTAGTCCTTCACCTATTGATTTTTGTCAAAATGTTGAAGAGTTTAATTATAAAAAAACTTGTGCTGAATATTTTTATGATATTACAAGAGTTGCTTATCAATATCAAGCTAAGGAATTAAGAGATAAGTTATATATGGATTTTCCAAAAGTTTGCATTGATTTTATATATGCTCAAAGACATCTTTCTAATACTATAATAGAAGAAAGTTTATCTATGGCTTGCGAAATAGATTATATAAAAGCTTGCGATTTATTGGTTGAGCATAAAATGGTAGATAATGTTAAATATGTTGAAAAATCGTGCAATGCGGGAAATTATAATGCTTGTGTTGAGCTTGAATATATAAAATTAAAAAACAATAATTTAGCGTTAGCAGAAGCTGAATGCTTACAAAATAATAATTGTGAAAAAGCTTTTAATGAAGGCACAAAAAATCAAGAAATTTTATTAAAACTATGTGAAAACAAAAATGAAAAAGCTTGTTTAAGATACGCTGAATTAAACGCTAGTAAAAATAATGGAAAATATGATGAATATAGTTTAAAAGCTTGTGAAATTAATGTTAATGTTTGTATGCAAAAAGCTAAATTTGTAGAGCAATTTTTACAATTTGATTTTGAAGGCAATATCAAAACACTTAAAAGATATTATGAAATAGCTTGTGAAAAAGGACTTGATATAGCTTGTGAAGAGTTTAAAAGGGTTGAAGCACTAAACCCAGATGATTATAAATTTGATGGTAAGGTAAAAACAATTAGGATTAAATTTTGATATTTTTATTAAGAATTTAAAATAGAAATTACAAGATTTATGAAATACTAATATTCTTGTAGTCATAAAACAATTAAGGAGAAAAAATGTATATAGATGAAAATGTTTTGAAGTATTTTTTAAATGATGGTTTTAAAGGTTTAAAAAAAGATAAAGAAGTAGTTAACGATAGAATTGATAATGTAAAAGATGTTTTTAGTATTATTGAGAAAAATGATATTGATTATGATAAAATAATTACAGCAGTAGAAAATCATGAAGAAATAAGTAATATTAACGACTTAAGAACGAATAATATGGGTCTAGCTAGAGTTTTTGTGCAAGATATTAGATTTATTGGTATTAAAAATCAAAATAATTTTTTAAGCAAAAAACTAGAATTGAATATTAACAAAGAAATAGAAAATATAAAAAAGGAGAATTTCATTACTTATTTACTTAGTATTATGGGTGGTTTTGATTTTACAAAAAATCCAAAAGTTATAAATGAATACAGAATTCTTTCAAATTCTATTTATTATGATGAGTATAAAGGCTCTACTTATTCACAAGGTCAGTCATCTTGGATTAATTCTCATTTTTCTGATAATACTTTATTTATAGAATTTGTTAAATTTATAAAAAAATGCTTTGATGCTAATTTAAAAGATATTACAAAAAATAATAACATATCGTTAATGTATCCATTTAGGGAGAAAGCAAAAATAGGCAGGCTAACTCGCAGAACATTTACCGATGATAATAGTAAAAAAGATATCGCAATTGAAGAACATAAAAAACAACAAGAAATTTTAGAGTTTCGCTTCCCATATAAGTTTATGTGGATGTGGGCGAATGCTGATAAGGTAATACACCCTATAAGCTTAGATGCTTTTAGAAATTTTTTAAAATCTAATTTTATGCAAGAGATTTTTGTTGAATTATTTAAAGATAAAAATTTTAAAATATTGAAATACAAATGGCATGACAATAAGGAATATAATTTCGGAGAAAACTTAGAAGAATATCCTTGGATTATCACTGATTGTCATTTTGATAGTTTTCCTAAAATTTGGCAAAGCGTGAGTGATAAAATTTATGAAAAAATTTTTAATACTAAATTAAATTCAAACGAAGATAGAACCAAAGAAGAGAAAGAAAATTTACAAAAGCTTTCAAAAATCATATCTCTTTTATGTATAGGCGAAACCGATATGAAAAATATCTCAGATTTACTTAAAACTCATAAGCAAATCATACTTTATGGAGTACCAGGGACAGGTAAGACTTATTCAGCTAAAAAAGTAGTATATGATTGGATAAATAAACTGAAAAGTTTTAATAACAATGAAGAGAATACCGATAACGATGAAGATAAAGAAGATATTAATAAAATTATCGAACCCTATAGAATTAAAAACTTCAAAAAAAGCGAAATTAACGAAACAAATTTAGATAAAAATATTATTTGGGATATAGTGCAGTTTCATCCAAATTATTCTTATCAAGATTTCATAGGTGGTATAGCTCCAAATGTAAAAAATGATGGTAGCTTATCTTATACGCTAAATGATGGGATATTTAAAAAGTTTTGCGATTGTGCAAAAGAAAATAAAGATAAAAAATTTATTTTTATAATAGATGAGATAAATAGAGCTAATCTTAGTGAAGTATTTGGGGAGTTGCTTTATGCTCTTGAATATCGTGATGAGAGTGTGAGTGTGGCTAATTTTGATGAGTTTTGTATACCTAGCAATGTCTATATCATAGGCACTATGAATAATGTAGATAAAAGTTTGGCTACATTTGATTTAGCACTTAGAAGAAGATTTGGCTTTTATGAAGTAGGTGTGGATTATGATGTGATAGCTGGTATTATTCCTGATATCACAAAAGAAAATAATTCTCAAGAAATAAATAACAATCAAGATATAAAAACTAACATCAATGGATATATCAAAAGATGTAAAGAATTAAACTACATTTTAACAAACGATGAAAGATTAAAACAAGAAATCAATACAGAAGGCTTAAAAGGTATAAAGCTAGAAAATACTCAAGATTATTACAAAATCGGTCATGCGTATTTTATGAAAATAAAAAACTTTATGGATAAAGATGAGTTTGTCATAAACCCACAACACTTAGAAAAGCTTTGGATTTATCATATTGAGCCACTTTTGATGGAATATCTAGGATTAAGTTATGATGATAGCAATGTTAAAAAGAGCATAAATGAGATAAAAAAACATTTTGTTAAAAAGTTAGATGAAGAATGAAAAAAGAAGAATTTTTGCAATCAAAAGTAGAGATTAAAAGCATAGAGTTGCGTGATTGTAATGAGTATATATGTTTTTTTAAAACTCAAGCAAACACACGCCTAGCTATGCAAGCCATAAAAGAGCTAAAAGACAATAAGCTAGATTTTATAAGCATTAGTGCGAATGCTTATAAAAAAGATGATGTTGATATAATTGATTGTGATTATATTGATGAAAATAATATCATTTTAAAAACTTCTTATTATGTAGGCTTTTACTCAAAAGGCACTATAAATATCACAATCTTCCCACGTTTTGGAGATACTATTAGGGATTATCTTTACTCATACGCTTTAGGGCTTTATCTGCCTAAAAGCGTCACAGGTTCAGCAAGTTCTGAGCATAATCACTGGCTTTTATGTATGCTTTGGGTTGGCTCGCTTGAGTATGCTTTAAACAAATCAAATATCCCTAAAAACTACGAAAGAATAAAGAAAAATCAAAAGTATTTTAAAGGTAGCCTAGATATATCAAATCATATAAAACACAACCTTGTAAATGCTAATAGATTTTATTGTTCTTACTCAAAACAAACTTACAATACCCCTATAAATAGAGCTATTTTAAAGGCATACAATCATCTTTTAAAGCTAGGTTTTAGCAATATGTTAAATAGTGTTTCATCACACATTCAAATGTTAAGAGATTTTAAAGTTGGTGATGATGTGAGATTAGATGAGCTAAAAAGCATACACTATACCCCGCTAAATAAAGCTTATCAAAAGGTAGTATCTTTAAGTGAGCTAATCATCAAAAATCAAGGCTCAAAATCAAGTTTTGATAATTCTAATGGTTTTGGATATTTTTTAGATTTGAGCGAAGTTTGGGAAGGGTATTTGTATAAGATAATGAGTAAAAATTTGCAAGGTTTTAGGGTCGTTAATGGTAATTTTGCTAGTAAAAACTATCTTTTTAATGATAACAAAAGAGAGCTTAGACCTGATTTTTTTATTTATAAAGATAGTAAGCTTGTAGCTGTGCTAGATGCAAAATATAAAAATTATTCTTGTTTTGGTCAAATATCTTGTGTAGATGGCGCTATAAGTAGAGAAGACTTGTATCAAATGAGTGCTTATATGTATAGATTTAACGCACCTTTGGGGATATTTTTATCTCCTAATACTGATGATGTGACTATGGAGCAAGTAGTTGGTAAAGATAGCAGCATGGCTATTTTAGGGATTAATTTAGATAGTATTAAAGAAGATGAAAGTCCAATATTAGAATTAAAAAGCAAAGAACAAATTTTTATAAGTAATTTATTACATTTATTAAAAGATTATTAATATAAAAATTATTTTAATATTTGTAATTTTTAATAATTTTATATATATTTCTAATAAATTTCATAAATTATTGGCGGATTTAAATGTTAGAAAACGAAACTAGAGCAAAATACATTGATATAAAGCTAGAAAACGCTGGGTGGCTTAAGGAAAACATTAGGAAAGAGTATTATTTCACTGATGGTAGGATACTAATCGGCGGTAAGCGTGGGGCTAGAAAATTCGCTGATTATCTACTTCATCACAAAAACAACAACCTAGCAATAATAGAAGCCAAAAGGATAGGTAAAGACTGCCAAGACGGCTTACAGCAAGGCAAAGAATATGCAAAAATCCTAAATATTCGCTATGTATATTCAACCAATGGGCATGAGCTTTATGAGTATGATATGCGGTTATCAAAAGGCGAATTTATAGATGAATTCCCAAGCCCTGATGAGCTATATCAAAAAACCTTTGGCGAGTTAGCAAAGCAAAACCTTTTAAGCCAAAAAGAATTAGCAGTAGAAAACAAACAGCTAAGATACTATCAAAAAATAGCCGTTGATAGCGTGATAAAAGGCATTTTGCAAAACAAATCAAGAATGCTTCTAACCCTAGCCACAGGCACAGGCAAGACCACCATAGCCTTTGCAATAGTTACAAGACTGCTTAACGCTGGATGGAACAAAGATAGCGCCCCAAGAAAGCCAAAAATCCTTTTTCTATGCGATAGAATAAGCCTAAGAAATCAAGCCTTAGGAGAGTTTAACCCAATAGAAAATGACTGCGTTAGTCTAGAATCAAGCCAAAAAGACGGAATGATAAAAAGTGCAAATGTGTATTTTGGAATATATCAAAGCCTAGCAAGTGAAGACAAAAATTACAATGAGTTTTACACTAAATTTCCAAAAGATTTTTTTGACCTTATAATCATTGATGAGTGCCATAGGGGCGGAGCGAACGAAAATGGCTCATGGCAAGAGATTTTAAAATATTTTGAAAGTGCCACCCAGTTAGGTTTAACAGCCACACCAAAAGCAGATATTAATATAGATACTTATAAATACTTTGGCGAAAGTATCTATAAATACAGCCTAAAAGACGGCATAAATGATGGATTTTTGACCCCGTATAAGGTAAAAAAGCTAAGCACAAGCCTAAGCGATGGCTATATTTACAGCACTGGCGATATAGTAAAAGGAGAGCTAGAAAAACCCCGCTATAAATTTAGCGAGTTTGAAAAAAACATAAGCATACCAGCCTACAACGACCTAGTAGCAAAGCTAATCCTAGAAAATATGGAAGATTCTATATGGACAAAACCATCATCTTTTGTGCTAATCAAAAACACGCAAGTGAAATAAGACACTACATTGATAAACACAAAAGCGTAAATCACAATGATTATTGTGTAAGGGTTACTAGCGATGAAGGTAAAATCGGGCTTGATTATCTAAGCCTTTTTCAAGACAACGACAAAGCCTACCCAGTGATACTCACAAGCTCAAAAATGCTAACCACAGGAGTAGATGCTAGAAATGTTAGAAATATAGTTTTGCTTTCAAATATTGCATCTATGGTAGAGTTTAAACAAATCATAGGTAGAGGAACTAGAGTTTATAAAGGCAAGGATTTTTTCACGATAATTGATTTTACTAACTCAACCGAGCTTTTTTATGATAGTGAGTGGGATGGCGAGATGATGAGTGATGAGCCTATCAAGCTAAAGCCAAAGAACAAAGAAGAAAAAGAACCGAAAGAAATCACAAAAAAGCCAAGCAAAGATAAGCCAGTGGTATATCTTGGCAAATACCCAAGACTAGAAAAGGTAGAGATAAAATACACCTTAAACGATGGTATCCCACTAAATACTAAAGAGTTTTTAGAAGCAGTGCTAGGTAAGGTTAGAGCGGTCGTAGCAAACGAACAAATGCTAAGGCAGATTTGGAGTGAGAAAAAAACTAGGCTTGAGTTTTTAAAGACTTTAGAAGCAAATGGCATAAGCGATGAAGACTTAGAAGAGCTAAGGCATGTTTTACACGCAAATGATTGTGATTTGTATGATGTGTTTGCTTATCTTAGTTTTGGGGCGTTTAAAAAGAGCAGAAAGGACAGAGTGCAAAGCCTTAAAAATACGGAGTTTATAAAGGATATAAAAGATGATAATGCTATGGCTTTTATGAATTTCTTGCTTGATAAATACGAAAGATTTGGCATAAAAGAATTTGACGCAGGACTTGGCACCTTGCTAACAAACAGTGCGCTAGATAAGGACAAAATCGCACAAGGCTTTGGCTCAAAAGAGCTACTCAAGGCAAGTTTTGAAAAGCTCCAAGAAGAGCTTTTTAGGGTATAATTGTACTTTTAAGGAGATAAAATGACAAGTTCATATGTAGAAATAAAAAAAATTGCTGAAAAATTTTATAAAAATAAAAAAAACGGTGTAGAGCTTTTATTAAGAGAATGTATTTCTAATGCTATTCATGCTTGTATAATTAAAAATAGAAATACTAAAAATTACAATCCAAAAATAAACATTCGTATTGATGAAGATAAAATCACTATCGAAGATAATGGCATTGGTTTCTCAGAAGAAGATAAAGAACTTTTTTGCAATTTAGCACAAGAAAATAAAAACAAAAGAGACAATAAGCTACCTTCGAAAGGTTTAGGCAGACTGACAATTGCATATTTTACGACAATTGCATACTTTACAACAATCAATCAAGAAAAAGAATTATTCTTTAAATATCCACAAGAAAATATCAATAATTTATTTGAATTAAAAGCATATGAAGCTAAAGGTAAAGAAGATGGCACCATATTAGAGATGATAGTAAATAAAAAGCTCTTAGAAACTTTTATAAAAAAATACGACAATGAAAATAATATACAAACTTGGCTTATGGAAAATTTTATATTTTTATTAGCTAGTGAAACAAAAATAAATATAACTTTTACAATCAATAAAAATAGCTATGAAATCAATTATGCAACTCCAGAAATTTTAAATGAAAAAATTATCATTAGTAACGAAGAGTATGAGTTTAAATTGTTTTTATTAGAATCAGATAGTATAAATATTAAACTAGTAGCTCACGGATTATCAACAAATTCAAAAATAAAATATGATAGAAAATTAAAGGATAATAATAAAACTATATTTATTTCATCTGATTTGCTAGATGATAGAATAAGTCTAGATGGCTTGGATATAGATATAGATGGCATAAAAGATGAGTTAGAAGAACAGATAAGTAAAATCTTAGATAATTACTTTAAAGATGATTTTAAGAAACAAAAAACAATGTCTATTAAAATGTTAAGAAAAGCAAAAGAAAATCTACCTTACTTAGCCGAATTTATGCCATCAGAAGAACAAATAAATGGTTTTAAAATAGAACAAGAGCGAGACTTTATAGAAAATGCAATTTATGAAAAAGGAAATGCTGAAAAAGATTTTTGGAATTCAAAAGAAGACAAACAACTTGATGAAAGATTACAAAAATCAGCTTTATATTTATATGTAGAGCATAGGAAGCGTATAATAAATTTATTAGATAAAATGATGGCTAATAAAGAATATAAAGAAGATGATTTTCATAAGTTATTGACTGATAGAGAATGCAAAAGTTTAGAAATAGCAAAACATAATTTATGGCTACTTGATGATAGATTTTCATATTTTACATCAGCATATAATGCACAAGTTGGAGAAGAAAATGCTGATGTAGAATTATATTATATGGATAATGATACACAACCAACACAGGTTGTGTTATTAGAGTTAAAACGACCAACTCAAGCATATAACCCTAGTGAAATGATAAGACAAATAATAAGATATGCAGAAAAAATTTATAAAGAAGCTAAGACAAAAGGTGGGGCAAATATAGATGTCAAAAACTGTAAATTTTATGGATATATCATAGCAGACCAAGAAGATATTTATAAAGCATATTCAAATGATAATAACAATAATACAGTTCAAATTGTAAATTCTATACGAAGTTATGAAGGGATTTATGCATTTAGAGGAAATGATAAAGATAAGAAAGAACAATTATATTTGACACTTTTATCTATACAAGATTTAAAAAAATTTGCATTAGAGAGAAATAAAACATTTTTTAAATTATTACAAATGCCAAATCCATAATGAAAGAGTGCAGTAAATGACAAAATTACCGAATGGTTGGGAGTGGAAAAAAATTACAGAAATATCAGAATATCGTAGGGGTTCTTTTCCACAACCATATGGAAATAAAGAGTGGTATGGTGGAGATGGTTCAATGCCATTTGTTCAAGTTGCTGATGTCGGAGATAATTTTCTTTTAAAAGATTTAACTAAACAAAACATTTCTACATTAGCTCAACCAAAAAGTGTTTTTGTTGAAAAAGGTAGCGTGATTGTAACATTACAAGGGACAATCGGTAAAGTTGCTATTACTCAATATGATTGTTTTATGGATAGAACACTTGCTGTTTTTACCAAATTTTTATCTGATATTGATAAAAAATATTTTGCTTACCAATTAAAAAGCAGATTTGATATTGAAAAGAAAGAGGCTCGTGGTGCAACTATAAAAACTATTACAAAGGAAGAATTTTCAAATTTTACAATTCCGTTGCCACCATTAGAAGAGCAAAGAAAAATCGTAAAGATACTTGATGAAAAATTTGCAAGTATTGATGAGAGTATAAGGCTAGTAAAAGCTGATTTGCTAAGCCTTGATGAGTTGTGGCAAAGTATCCTAAATGATAGTTTTAACCCCCTAAAATCAAAGCTAGACAACGACACTTACACACTCCCACCCACTTGGAAATGG
The DNA here is from genome assembly GCF_020137685.1 of Campylobacter sp. RM9331. Taxonomy (NCBI): domain Bacteria; kingdom Pseudomonadati; phylum Campylobacterota; class Epsilonproteobacteria; order Campylobacterales; family Campylobacteraceae; genus Campylobacter; species Campylobacter sp. RM9331. Next base: position 17,454 of record NZ_JACGBA010000009.1, on the reverse strand, counting down.
GAAAAACTTGGGGATATTTGCAATATAACAGATGGAACACATAAAACCCCAACATATCAAGATGATGGAATACCATTTTTATCGGTTAAAAATATTTCAAAAGGATTTTTTGATTTAAGCGATGTTAGATATATTAGCAATGAAGAGCATTTAAAGCTTACAAAAAGAGCCAAGCCAGAAATAAACGATATTTTAATTTGTCGTATTGGAACGCTAGGTAAAGCTATTAAAGTAGATTTAGATTTTGAATTTAGCATATTCGTTAGTTTAGGGTTATTAAAACCTAAAGGTGGTTTTTGTGTAGATTATTTAGTTCATTTTTTAAACTCTCCTTTTATGGATATTTGGATTGAAAATAACAAGATAGGTGGTGGAACACATACGGCTAAATTAAATTTAAATGTTTTACATTCTTGTAATATAGCATTGCCACCATTAAAAGAGCAAGAAAGCAAAGCAAAGACCATAAAAGAGCTAAAAGAGCTTTATACAAAAAGGCTAAAAGATTATAAAGAGTTAAAAGAAAGTTTATTAGACTTAGCCTTTAAGGGTGGCTTGTGAGTGGAATTTAAATCCATAATTTAGCTTAAATGTCGTTTGTTTGGAATGGAATTTGAAATAGGAATTTCATTTATTCATAATTTCAAACAAGTGACATTTGAGCTAAAAATACACGAATAAATTCTATAAAGAATTTCGTTTGTTGGTAACTACCGAGCATTACTCGGTGGTTGGATAAGTCTTAGAATTTCTATGCTAAAAATTAGACTTTTTAGGATTTATGCTTTTTTAAGTGGATTTGTGTGTTTTAAGTGATTTAGCTTTAAAGTAAGTGTAAAATACATATATTTTAAAATAGCAAAGATTTAAAATACACGAAATAAATTCTAAGCCTAATATGTTAAAAAATTAACATATCAAAAAGATATAAAAGGACAAAAATGCAAAACAAAATAGACCAAATAACAGACATTTTAAGGCGTGATGATGGCATAAGTGGGGCTATGCATTATACGGAGCAAATTAGCTGGATACTATTTTTAAAATTCTTAGATGATTATGAAAAAGAGCTTGAAGATAAGGCGTTTTATGATGATAAAGAGTATGTAAGCATACTTGATAGCAAATTTGCTTGGAGCAGTTGGGCAGCACCTAAAAAAGAAGATGGCACACTAGATATTAAAAATGCCCTAAGCGGTGATGATTTGACTAAGTTTGTAAATAATGAGCTTTTTGTCTATTTAAAAAGCTTTAAAAATAACGATGATTTTAAAAGCATTGAGTATAAAATCGGTGGTATTTTTGAAAATATTGACAACAGAATAAGTAGCGGACACACGCTAAGAGATATCATAAATATCATTGATGAATGTAGCTTTAGCAAAGATGATGATGCGTTTGCACTAAGCCTAGTGTATGAAAAACTGCTAAAAGATATGGGGAGCGATGGGGGAAATAGTGGGGAGTTTTACACCCCAAGACCACTTATAAAAGCTATCGTTGAAGTGATAGACCCAAAGGCAAATGAGCGTGTGTATGACCCTGCCTGTGGTAGTTGTGGGTTTTTGTGTGAGAGCTTTTTGCATGTGATGAGAGATAAAACAAGCCTTAGCAATGATGAGATAGATTTTATGCAAAATGACGCCTTGCACGGCAAAGAAAAGACCCCACTAAGCTATGCAATGGGTGTGATGAATATGATTTTGCACGGCATAAAATCCCCAAATATCATTAAAACAAACACCCTAAATAAAAAAATCACCGACATAAGCGAAGATGATAGATATGAAATAATTCTAGCAAATCCACCATTTGGAGGCAAAGAAAAAGAGCAAATCCAAAACAACTTTTTAGTAAAATCAAACGCCACTGAGCTACTATTTTTACAACATATCCTAAAAAGCCTTAAGATAAACGGCAGATGTGCTGTGGTAGTGCCTGAAGGAGTGCTGTTTCAAAACTCAAACGCCTTTACAAGCGTAAAGCAAGATTTAGTAAATGAGTATAATTTAGAGTGTGTTTTAAGCCTTCCTAGTGGGGTATTTTTGCCTTATAGTGCTGTTAAAACTAATGTGCTGTTTTTCTCGCTTGGTAAAAGGTTTTTAAATGATAGTGATGAGGTGTATTATTATGAGCTAATACCACCTTATAAACTAACTAAAAATAAGCCTTTAGAGTATGAGCATTTTAAAGATTTTCTAGCTTGTGTTAAGGAGCGTAAGGTTACTAATAATTCTTGGCTTGTAAGTAAAAGCTAACTTGCTCTTAAAAACTATGATTTAAGTGCAAAAAATCCAAATATAAAAGAAGAAAAAGAGCTAAGAAGTGTAGATGAAATCCTAAAATCACTTAGCAAAAACCTAGCAAAATCAAACGAACTTTTAAAAAAGCTAGGTATTTAAGCTTTGTGGAAAAATATAATAAAAAAATCGTTGAGTGATTTTAATAAATATAAATTTTAATTATTTGCAGTGGAATTTAAAATAGGAATTTCGTTTGGTATTTGTAATTTAAGCTTATTTTGTATATGATAAATATTTTAAAAATTAAAAGGAAATAAAATGATTAAAACACCATCTAATTCAATAACTAAAAAAGTAGGTTTTATATTTTTACTTGCAATATTACTTCAAATACCATTGTTTTTCATAAACGGCATAATAAATGAGAGAAATGATACTTATGAAAATATGGTTGATACTCTAGGTAATGAATGGGGTCAAAAGCAAACAATACATGGGATTTTTCTAGTAATAAATGGCACTAAAGAACAAAATATAAAAGATGAAGAAGGCAATACGATTACGCAAAAAGTCCCTTACGAAAAAATCATAATCCCAAGCCAAATTGATGTAAAAATTGATATTTTAGATGAGGTTAGACAAAAAGGAATATATAAAGCTAGTGTTTATAACGCAAATATTAGCATTGGTGGTAATTTTGCTGATTTAGATGAAAAATTACCGCAAGACTTTGATGAAATTTATTTATCTTTAGGTTTATTAGATGCAAAATCATTAGTAAATATCTCAACTTTTAAACTAAATAGCATTGATTTAAAACCTAACGCAGGGACAAATAGTAAAAATTCTCATTTAAGATATGGAATTTCATCACTAATTAATAAAAATATGTTGAAAAATAATACACCTTTTGAAATTTCTTTCACATTAAGGGGCTCAAAAGGTATAGAGATACTTCCTTTAGCGCAAAAGAATACCTTAGATATTAATTCAAAAGAAAGCAAACCGAGTTTTTATGGGACATTGCCTGTTAGTAAAAATCTTGATAATAACGGCTTTAACGCAAAATATGAAATTATGCCATTTACTATGAATTATCAAAAAGCTATAAATAATTCAAATCATTATCTAAATGATAATCTAATCGGCATTAATCTATACGAAGGCATTACTCATTATAGACAAGTAATAAGAGCTGCTAAATACGGCATATTATTTATAATGCTTAGTTTATTTGTGGTTTATGTTTTTGAAATTTTAGGCAAAAAACCAACTCATTATATCCAATACGGAGTTGTTGGATTTTCGCTAACTTTGTTTTATTTGGTTTTGCTTTCAATGTCAGAATATTTTAGTTTTGAACTTGCCTATATTATCGCTACATTAATGGTCGTAATACCAAACGCACTTTATATAAAAGCTCTTACAAATAGTAAAAAATTTGGCTTTGGAATGCTACTATTTTTAGGCGGTGTTTATGCAGTATTATTTTCTGTGCTTCAAATGGAGCAATTCGCACTAATTACAGGAACAATTCTTATAATGATAGTTTTATATGTTCTTATGTATATTACAAAAAATATTGATAATTTTTTGGATAAAAAGGCTGAATAATTAGGATATTAAAGGATAAAAAATATTGAAATTCCGATTTTAAATTCCGTTAAAATTTAATGTATTTTCAAGATATTTTAAAAGGTATTTAAATTAGGAATTTCAATTTTATTTTTAGTGATTTTTAAATTTAAATATTTTTACTTTTAAGGATAACAAAATGGCTTTAAAAGGTTTTTTAGCAAAAGCTAATATGATTTTTAAAAATACGCTTTTTTATCTAGCTTGGTTTTTGTTTTTTATACCATTTTATATAGGAGATTTTAGTTATATTCCTTGCTTTATATTTGCTTTTCTTTTTTCTAGGATTTATATTTTGCTATTTCAAGATGATTTGGATAGTAAGATAATCTTGCAAGATAAGTTTTATTTGCTTTTAAGACATATTTCGCTTTTTATATCGTGTGTTTGCCTTGCTAAGATTGTTTATAATTTTTGTCTTTATGATAAAAGCGTTTATAAGAGCATTGATACTCTTAAAAATCTCGTGCCATTTGCGATATTTGGCTTTGTATATTTATATACTGCTAGAAAAAACTATAATGTTTATTTTAAAAAATACTTAGCTTTAACTTTGGCTATACTTTGTGCTTGGTGGTATTATGATGATTTTTTAAAACAACCCAATGAGCTTATAACAAGGATTTTAAAGTCAAATTTAAAGTGTAGTAACCTTGAAAGAGTTTGCCTTGTGCTTGATAAAAGCATATTAGATGATATAAATAATGATATAAAAGGCAAAAGCTATGATGAGATACAAAAGACTTTAAGCCAGTTAGAATTTAAAATGAAAAATGAATATTTTTATTTTACTAAAATACTTTTGGGCAAAAGTGTTAGCATTAGGCTTGAATTAGAAGATGATAAGATAATTGAGATTATAGTTTCTAGGTTTTAAATTATAGTTTTATTGGAAAATAATATTTTAAATTCTAGTTAAATATTAGTAAAATTAAAATCTTAATTTTGCCCTAAAATATGGCAAAATTTATAAGTAACCATAAAAACTCGCAAGAAAATATCCAAAAATACTTGAAGTAATAACACCTATAAAACCAGGAATAATAAAACTATGATTTATTACAAATCTTCCTATACGAGTTGTTCCGCTTCTATCAAATTGAATAGCTGCTAAATCACTTGGATATGTTGGCAAAATAAAATAGCCATAACAAGCTGGTGCGAATGCTAAAATAACAGCTGGATTAACTCCTATATTTAAAGCTAGTGGCACAAACGCTACAAGTGCAGCTGCTTGAGAATTTACTAATTTAGAAATTATTATTAAAACTATTGCGTAAGTCCAAGGATATTCGCTTAATATACTTCCTAAGCTATCTTTTATCATTTGAGTATGTGTTGCAACCATACTATCAGCCATCCAAGAGATTCCAAATACAGCCACAAGAGCAACCATTCCAGATTTAAATATCTCACTTTTTGAAATATTATTTGCATTAGTTTTTGTAAAGATTATTATTAATGAACCTGCCAAAAGCATAAAAATTTGAATTACTTCAACCATACCTAAAGGTTTTGCTTGTTCTTTTTTATCGCTAAAAATAATTTTTGCATTTTCAAATTTTTCATTATTAATAATTACATAGTTATTTTCTTGTGTTATTTGTAGATTATTATCAATGCTAATTGCTTTTATATTTTCTTTCGTGCTTTTTACTTTACCATCTTTAATAGTTTTATTTAATTCATTATAAGTAATTATGAGATTTGAATTCTTAATAGGTATTTCTTTTATTGTTTTAGCATTATTATCTACGATTAAAATACTTGCTGAATCAACTTTTGTGTTAAATGCAGGTCGTAGATTTGAAAAATATCCTAAAATAGCAACTAAGGCAATAGCGCCTAAAAATATCCACATTGATAACCAAGCACTATTAGGTAATTTTTCACCTATTAATGATTTGCACCCACCACCATAAACATATTTTTTAAATTCTTCATCTTTAATTTTTTCTTGAAATTCGCTATCTTTATCTAAATCTTTACCCCTAAACCAGCTAAATATTCCAACGCAAAGCACTCCTAAATAAGTTGATGGTATTGTAATTTTAAGTAAGTCCAAATATCCATCAAATCCTGCTAAGTGATGATTACTATTAATAATAAATGCTGTTAGAGTTACTACAGCCACTGATACTGGGCTAGCAATTATTCCAAGTTGTGCTGAAACACTACTTGCTGCCATCGGTCTTTCAGGTCTAATATTGTTTTTAATAGCTATGTCATATACAATAGGTAAAATTGTATAAACAACATGCCCTGTGCCACAAAGAATTGTTAGGGTGCAAGTTGTAATTGGAGCTAAAATACTAATATATTTTGGATTTTTTCTAAGAATTTTTTCAGCTATTTGAAGCATTACATCAAGACCACCACTGGTTTGAAGTGTTGCGCTAGCCACAACAACTGCTAAAATAGTTAGCATAACATCAATTGCTGGTTTTCCTGGTTTTACACCAAAGCCAAAAATCATCACAATAAGCCCAACGCCACCTAACATTCCAAGAGTAATTCCACCTTTTTTTGAGCCATAAAATAGGCAAATACATACAATAGCTAGTTGTATAGCAAATTGTAAAGAATTAGGTAAATTCATAAGAATATCCATTTTTTATCCTTTAATTAAAAAAAATTGATAAATTTTATATTTAAAAGTTAAATATTTAAATTAATTTTAAAAATTAAGTTTTAATTAATTTAAATATTAGTATTAAATTTTTACTTAGAATTTGGTCTATTATTTATAAAATGATTTTTGTTGCCATTGTAAATACTTTTACTTAGTAAAATGTGAAAAATTTAAGGAGTAGGTAATGAAAGTAATCATTGAAGCAAAAGCAAAAATTATGGCTGAAAACGAAAATCAAGCAAAAATTAATCAAGAATTTTTTAAAAAATCTAATTTATATTGCCTTAATTTTATGAGCTCTCCTGGTAGTGGTAAAACCACTCTACTTGAGTATATTATAAAAAATAATTTATTAAAATTATGCGTAATTGAAGGGGATTTAGAGACTAATAAGGACGCTGATAGGATTATCAAAGCAGGTGCTAAAGCATATCAAATAAGCACAGGTCAAAGCTGCCATTTAGACGCAAAAATGATAGATTTAGCTCTAAAAAATCTTGATATTAGTAATTCAGAGTTTTGTGTAATAGAAAATATAGGAAATTTAGTATGCCCTGCATCATATAAATTGGGCGAGAATTTAAATGTTGTGCTTTTATCAAGTCCTGAAGGAAGTGATAAAGTAGCAAAATATCCTGTTATGTTTAAAAGAGCTGATGTGATAGTATTAACTAAAATGGATATAGCAAAATATTTTGATTTTAGCCTAGAAACTATCACGCAAGAAGCAAAAAAATTAAATCCAAATGTAAAAATCTTTTGCGTTAGCAGCACTACAGGCGAAGGAATTGCCGAGCTTTGCGAATATTTTAAATCTTTAAGGAGTTAATATGTGTTTATCTATACCATCAAAAGTTTTAAGTGTTGATGAAAATAATTTTGCACAGGTTGATACTTTAGGGATTAAGCGTGGGGTTAGCCTTGATTTGATACCTGAGCAGGTTAATGTGGGAGATTTTGTATTAATTCATGTTGGTTTTGCTATGCAAAAAATTGATGAAGCAGCTGCTAAGGAAAGCTTAGAATTATATAAGCAAATTGCAGATGAGATAGGTAGCGAAGAGATTGAAAGTAGGTTTTTATGAATTACATAAAAGAATATAAAGACGCAAATATTATTAATAATTTAAAAAAACTAATTAATAATGTTAAGCTTGATAGGGTTTATAATGTAATGGAGATTTGTGGCGGACATACACATTCGCTTATAAAATACTCAATCCCTTCTCTTTTGCCTAATATTAATTTTATTCATGGGCCAGGTTGTCCTGTTTGTGTAATGCCAAAAAGTAGGCTTGATGAAGCTATTTTTTTAGCAAGTATGGAAGGTGCTATTTTTTGCACGCTTGCTGATTTAATTAAAGTTCCTGCTAGTAATACGAGTTTAGAAAAATTAAGAGCACAAGGCAAGGATATTAGAGCGCTTTATAGTCCACTAGAAGTATTAAAAATCGCAAATGAAAATAAAGATAAAAAGATTATATTTTTTGCAATAGGTTTTGAAACTACTACTCCTATGAGTGCGGTTTTGATTGAAAAAGTGCTTGAAATGGGACTTAAAAATGTATTTTTTCATATAAATCATGTAAGAGTTCCTGAGCCTGTTGAAGCCTTATTAAATGATAAAGATTGTAATATTGATGGCTTTTTAGCCCCATCACATGTAAGCGTGATAATAGGAGAAAACGCATATTTAAATATGGCTAATACTTATAAAAAACCATTTGCTATAAGTGGTTTTGAGCCTGTTGATTTAATGCACTCACTATTAAATTTAAGCTTACAATTTAAGAATAAAACTCATAATGTTTATAATGAATATTCAAGATTAGTTAGTAAAAATGGTAATGAAAAAGCTAAAGAATTAATTGAAAAATACTTTAGGCGTGATGATTTTGAATTCCGTGGCTTAGGCGTTATTAGTAATGGCGGTTTGGAGCTAAAAGATGAATATGATTATATAAACGCAAAAAAAGTATTTGATATAAAAACAAATACAAAAGCAGAAAACAAAGCCTGTCTATGCCCTAAGATTTTAAAAGGACTTGCAAAGCCAACTGATTGCAAAGTTTTTGGTAATTTATGCACGCCTAATAATCCAATAGGAAGTTGTATGGTAAGTAGTGAAGGTGCTTGTGCTGCTTATTATAAATACAATAGAATTTAAATTAACTCCTTTTTATAGGAGTTAATATGATTATTTGCTTATAAATCTTAGCCAAATATAGCCTAATACAGCTGATACAAAAGAAGCACTAAGTATTGCTAATTTTGCACTATTAAATAATTCAGGATTATTTTCAAACACAAGAGTGTTTATAAAAAAGCTCATAGTAAAACCAATACCTGTTAGTATGCAAACTCCATATAATTGAACTTTATTTGATGGTAATTTAAAGCCAAATTTACTAGCAATTAAGCAAAAGCTAAATACACCTAATTGTTTGCCTAAAAATAGACCTAAAAATACTCCAAAAAATACCGCATTAAAATCATTTAAATTAAGACCATTAATCAACACTCCAGCATTAAATAAAGCAAATAAAGGCAATATAAAATAATTTATATAAGGTGTTAAATCGTGCATTATGTGTTCTAAAAATTCTTTATTATCTTTAGTATTTAATGGTATAAAAAACGCACACGCCATACCAGCTAAAGTCGCATGAACTCCACTTTTAAGAACACAAACCCAAATAAATGCACCAATAATCACATAAAGGCTTTTTATACAAATATGCAAATAATTTAATAATAGCAAAATAGCTAAACCACAAGTAGCAAGGCTAAGACTTAAAATACTTAGCTCATTTGTATAAAATAAAGCGATTATAATAATTGCAGCAACATCATCAAATATTGCAAGGCTTAGTAAAAATATTGTTAAAGATTTTGGAATTTTATTTCCAAGTAATAATAAAACTCCTAAAGCAAAAGCAATATCAGTTGCAGTCGGTATTGCAAAGCCTTGTAGAGCAAAGCTATCGTTTATATTAATTAAACTATAAATTATAGCAGGGACAATTACTCCACCAAGTGCTGCAATTAGTGGCAAACTAGCAGCTTTTATATTGCTTAATTCTCCTATTAGGATTTCTTTTTTAACTTCTAATCCAACCCAAAAGAAAAATATAGCCATAAGCCCATCATTTACCCATAAAGTAAGTGGTTTTATAAGGTTTAAATCTCCAAAAATCACACCTGCTTTATAATTAGTAATGAGTTCATAATAAGTGTTTAGATTTGAATTTTTAAGAGCTAAAGCAAGTATAGTCATAAAAATCAATAAAATTGGAGCAAAAAGCTCGTGAGTTATAATTTTTTTAAGCATAATATCTCCTTGTTAAAAATTATTTTTTAGCAAGAAAAGTTTGCAATACATTAAACGAAAGCTCATTTAAGCATTGATAGGCAATGCTATTTTGCATTAATTCATTTTTTGTTTTATTAGAAAATGCTTTTGTTAAAGAAAAGCAATTTTTAAAATCACTATTATTTAAACCACAAAATATTATTAATTTTTTATCATAAATTTTACAAATTTGATTAATTTCTCCGATTACTTTTCCCATTAAACTTTGATTATCAAAAGCACCTTCTCCTGTTATTATTAAATCAGAGTTTTTAATCAATTCTTCAAGATTTAAAAGGTTTTTAATATACGAAAAACCACTTTCAAATTCCGCATTTAAAAATGCTTTAAAGCCAAATCCAAGCCCACCAGCAGCACCACAACCTTGAAATTGTGAATAATCTTTAGCTAAATATTTTTCACAAACTTTTGCAAAATTTTTTAAACCCAAATCAAGCATTTTAATTTCATCATCATTTGCACCTTTTTGCCTTGCATAGACATACGCTGCACCATTTTCTCCATATAGTGGATTTTTCACATCACAAGCTATTTTAAAGCTGCAGTTTTTAAGCTCTTTTAATACATTTTTATCATTTATTTTTGCAATTTTTATTAGATTTTCTCCGATAGGTTTTAAAATATTTTCAAATTCATCTAAAAATTCGTATCCTAAAGCACTTAGCATTCCTATTCCAGCATCATTTGTAGCCGAGCCACCAATGCCTATTATAAACTCATTTGCACCATTATTAATAGCGTCTTTTATGGCAATACCTAGTGAAATTGTGCTAGTTTTGCAAGGATTTTTTTCATTTTCATTAAGAGCGATTAATCCTGCAAATTCTGCCATTTCAAAATATGCTTTATTTTCTTTTAAAAGATAATAACCCTTATAATCTCTAATACCATAAGCATTTTTTAAGTTTAAATAGATTTTTGTAGCATTGATTTTATCATTTATACTTTCTAAAAAACCTTCTCCACCATCAGAAATAGCTAGTTGAATTGAGTTTATATTTAATTTATCGCAAGATTTTTTGATAGCGTCGTTTGCTTGTTTTGAACTAAGAGAGCCTTTAAAACTATCGCAAATAATTAATGCTTTCATTTTTTTATCCTTTTAATTACAAAATAAATTAGTAAAAAACTAAAAAATAAAGTAGCACTTATATCAAGTATAAATTCATTCATAAAAAATCTCCGTTTTTTTAGGTAGCATTAGGGTATTATCTGTGTATTTTAAATATTTTAGCTTTAGCGCATAAATTTTGTGATTTAGTGCAAAATTAGCAGCTTTATATGTATTTAAATAAAGCCTTTTTTGGGTTTCATTTGCTAATAATAATTTTCCTATTATTTGAACGCCTTTAATTGGATTGTTTGCATAAATTGCTGCACTTAATAATTCATCTAATTTAATATGCCTTGAAGTAGGCGATGAGATAAAAAGCAATGCTTCATTAATCTCATCAAATTTATAAAACAAAGTAGCCGAATAAGGCTCGTTTGTAGAAACTACGCAAATATTGTTAGAATTTAAAAACTCATTTATTTTAGATTTCAATATCAATACCAACAGGACAATGATCAGAGCCCATTACATCGCTTAATATAAAGGCGTCTTTTAAATAAGGGGTAAGATTATTTGATATGAAAAAATAATCAATTCTCCAACCAACATTTCTATTTCTAGCAGCTGCACGATAGCTCCACCACGAATATTTTTCAGGAATATCTCCGTTTATATATCTAAATGTATCAACAAATCCAGCATCAAGCAATCTATCAATCCACTCACGCTCAATTGGTAAAAATCCACTTGTTTTTTCATTAGCTTTTGGGTGAGTTAAATCTATTGGGCGGTGTGCTGTATTTACATCTCCACAAATTATGATTTTTTTACCTTCTAATAATAATTTTTTTAAATATTCTAAAAAATCATCATAGAATTTCATTTTATAATCTAATCTTTCATCACCGCTTTGTCCGTTTGGAAAATATATATTAAACAAAACAATATCTTTAAAACTATGCTCTAAAACTCTTCCTTCATCATCAGGAAAAAATTGGGCAAATCTACTCTCGCATTCAAAATTTAAAAAGCTCATAACACCAGAATATCCAGCTCTTTTTGCTGAATTTGATTTAATATCTTTAAAGCCTAAATTGTTTATATCTTTTGGAAATTTATCAGGTGTTGCTTTTATTTCTTGAATACCTAAAAAATCAGTAGGGTATTTTTCTAAAAATGAAAACCCATCTTTATCACAAATTGCTCTTAAACCATTTACATTCCACGAAATTAATCTCAAAACTATTCCTTAAATTAAGTTATTTATAATGATAAAAACTATACAAAAAGGTAGTAAATGTTAAAGATAAATCCAATTTTATTTAATTTTGTTTTAAGTGCATATATAATCGCTTTGAATTATTTTTCTATGCTTACATTTTTGAGTAATAAAATAAGTGATATTTATTTTTTTACAATAGTAAATATTATATATTTTACATTGATATTTTTAGTTATTAATATATTATGTTTTTTTAGAATTTTGGCTTATATTTGTTCTGTTATTTTAATAATATGCACTGGATTTAGTATATATTTTATTAAAACTTACAATGTAGTTATTGATGGAAATATGGTAGCTAATGTATTTTTAACAGACAAAAGAGAAATGAGCGATTTATTTTCTTTATCTTTTGTATTTTTTATATTATTAAGCGTTGTATTACCAATAGTATTGCTAAGATTTATTAATATAAAAAAAGGTTATTATCTAGCTAAAATAGTTTCAATTATTTTAAGTGCTATATTGATTTTTGTCATAGTATTTACTAATTCTAGAACTTTTATACCTTTTATTAGAACTAATGATGACATAAGATATTACAATGTGCCATTTCATCAAATATATTCTGCTATTAAAATAACAAAATCAAAATTTACTCCTAAAGAAGAGATGGTAAAAATAGGGCTTGATGCTTCTATTCAAGATGATAATGAGAGCAAAACTTTTATTTTAGTAGTAGGAGAAACTGCAAGGGCAAAGAATTATTCTTTAGGTGGATATGCTAAAAACGATACTAATTTTTATACTAAGAATTTAAATATTAATTATTTTAGTAATTTTACATCTTGCGGGACTGCCACTGCTCAATCTTTACCTTGTATGTTTTCATTGCATGATAGGGTGGATTTTAAAAAAGGTGAAAATTATGAGAATGTTTTAAATCTTTTAAATCGTTTTATTGATGTGCGTTGGATAGATAATAATTCTGGAGGTTGTCAAAATGTTTGTAATGACATTAATTCTATTATTAAAAGTAAAGATTATGATGGATGGTTAGTTGATGAAACTAAGAATATATTAAAAAGTAAAAAAGATAAAAATACATTAATAATAGTGCATTTACAAGGTTCTCATGGGCCAAGTTATTATCTTAGATATCCAAAAGAATTTGAAAAATTTACTCCAACTTGTAATACAAATAAATTGCAAGAATGTAGCGAAGATAATTTATATAACACTTATGATAACACCTTGCTTTATACTGATTTTATAGTAGCTAGTTTGATTGATGTTTTAAAAACTGATAATGCTGATAAAAAAGCTTTATTTTATCTAAGTGATCACGGAGAAAGTTTAGGAGAAAATGGGTTTTATTTGCACGGAATGCCATATTATTTAGCACCAAAAGAACAAATTCAAATTCCGGCTATTTTATGGACTAATTATGAGTATAACAATAAAGATAAACTTGATTTTAAACTATCTCAAGATAATTTATTTAGTTCTTTATTAGGGTTTTTTAATATTTCTACAAAAGATTATAGGAAAAACTATGATTTATTTAGCATAGATTTAGAAAATAATTTATAAATAATATAAAAAATAAAATATTTATAAAATTTTTATTTAGTTTAATATTATTTTAATAATTGTGAGGTTATAATACGCCATTCCTTGTTTTAAAGGGTTGCAGCTAATAAATCGTTAATCATTTTTCAACTATACTCCTAAATGCAACCCTTTTAATCTCTTCAGTATTTACGATTTTTACATATTATTTTTACTTTAATTTATTTGATATTTTTTAAGGAGATTGTATGAGAAAAATATTATTAGCTTTAGGTATTTTGGTATCTTTAAGTGCTAATGAAAGTTTGTTTGAAAAGGGTGAATATAAAAAAGCTTATCCTAATTTTAAACAAGAATGTAATAAAGATAATTCTAATGCTTGTTATAGATTAGGAGAGATGAATGAATTTGGATTAGGAACGGGGATTTCTTATTCTTATGCTTATAAATATTATAAAAAATCTTGTGATTTGAATAACAAAAAAGCTTGTGGAAGTCTTGGGAAAATGTATTATCTAGGACTTGGTGTTAATAAGGATATAAAAAAAGCGAATGATTTATTAGATAATGCTTGTAAGAATGATATTTATGAAGCTTGTGATAATTATGCTTATTTACAAAAAAAAGAATATAAAGAATTTAAACAAGACGAATTATTTAAAGCTTGCAATGGTGGAATTGCTAATTCTTGTATAGAACTTGCTAATAATTTAAATCCTAATCAAGGAATTGATTTTTATTTAAGAGCTTGTGGTTTAGGCGATGATTATGGTTGTCAGATGGTGTCAAATTGGTATTTAACTACCCAAGTTGTTAATAATAAAATATCTAATTTTTCTGATTTAAGCGATAAAGAGTGTAATAATAAAAATTATAAAGCTTGCAAGTCAATAGGAGATGTTTATAGATATTTAAACAATATAGAAAAAACTCAAATGTATTATGAGCAAGGTTGCGAATTAGATGATAAAGATTCTTGTGCTAGCTTAGCGGTATTACAAGAACATAATAATGATTTTGAAAAAGCTATAAAAAACTATGAAAAATCTTGTAAGATTGGCGATGGTTATTCTTGTTCTAGACTTGGATATATGTATGAAGATGGATTAAAAGATAATGATAAGACATATATCAAAACAGATTCTTCTAAATCAAAAAAATTCTTTCAAAAAGCTTGTGAATTAGGTTTTACTAAAGCTTGTAATTAATATTTTATACATTTTTTTGCCTTTTTTTGTAAAAATTATATTTTTTGCACTGAAGGGCAATAATAGAATTTATATATTTTCGTTAAATTAACCTTGTTTTGAAATTCAACAAGGAGAAATATTATGGCGGAAGCTGGAAAAATTATTAAATTAATAGGCGATGTTAAAGCTATTAATGTTAATGGTGAGAAGTCACTAAATGTAGGCGATGCAGTATCACTAAATGATACTATTAGAACAATCGGAAAAGATACAAGTGTTGATATAGAACTTAGCAGTGGCAAAGTTTTACATATTGTAGGAGATAATGTTGCAAAGATTGATAATAGTATTTTAACAAGTGAAAGCTTTGAAAATGAAGCTGCAATTGATGATAAAATCAATAACTTAATCAATAACTTAGTAAATAACAATGGAGAAATAGAATTAGACGCAACTGCTGCTGGTGAAGCTGGTGCTGCTGGTGCTACTGGAACATTAAATGATGTTGTATTTGACCAATCAGGTAGCGAAAGCACAGTTTATGCAGATGTATTATCAAGAGAAGTTGATAATAATGTTATTACTAACTTTAACAACAACGGCTTAGGTGCTGCAAATCTTAATGATTTATTAGCACAAGGTAATCAAGTAACACCTGAAATTAATGGAGAAGCTAACAATGGCGAAATTCCTACAATTCCAGGAAATAATGGTGCTAATGACAATGTAGTTCCTGAAAATCCAGAAAATAATACAGGAAACAATACTCAACCTGAAGAAGATAAAACTGAAGATAATACTCAACCTGAAGTTAAACCTGAAGAAAAACCTGATAATACTGAAGATGTTGTAACTCCAGAAGTTAAACCTGAAGATAAACCTGAAGACAATATTCAACCTGAAGATAAACCTGAAAATACTGAAGATGTTGTAACTCCAGAAGTTAAACCTGAAGATAAACCTGAAGACAATATTCAACCTGAAGATAAACCTGAAGAAGATAAAACTGAAGACAATACTCAACCAGAAGTAAAACCTGAAGATAAACCTGAAAATACTGAAGATGTTGTAACTCCTGAAGTTAAACCTGAACCAACTCCAGTTGTTCCTGAAGATAAACCAGTTGATAATGTTATCCCATCTACTCCATTAAACCCTGCTACTAAACTATTTACAGATATTCTTATTACTTCAATCAATGGTGATAATACAGCAGTTGATGATAGAGCAGAAGTTAGTGAAGGAAAATTAGTAATTACTGCTAAATTAGATGACTTCAAAGGTAAAGAAGGCGAATACACATTTACAGTAAATAGCAATTTAAACAATGCAGGTTTAGAGCAAAAAGTTACAGCTTATGTAAATGCTAATGGTGAATTTACATTTACAATGGATTCTAATGTTGTAAATAACGAACAAGGAATGATTAAATTAAGTATAGGTAGCGTAAGCGATACAGCAAATATATTTTATGTTCCAGCTACTCCTGATAATACAGATGATAAACCAGTTGATGTTGTAACTCCAGAAGTTAAACCTGAAGATAAACCTGAAAACACTGAAGACAATAAACAACCTGAAGAAGATAAAACTGAAGATGTTGTAACTCCAGAAGTTAAACCTGAAGATAAGCCAGTAGCTCCAGTATTTGATAAACTTGTTATTACAGAAGTAAATGGTGATGATACTATAAAAGATCATTCAGCAACAGTTGATAGCAATAGCTTAGTGCTTAAAGGTAAATTAGAAAATTATCAAGGCGTAGCAGGAGATTACGAATTTGATATTCAAAGTAATATATTAAATAGTGTTGTAAATGATATTAAAGTTGTTGGACACATTGATGCAGATGGCACATTTACAATCAATCTTGATGCGAATATTATTGGTAATAATATTGGTTTAATTCAAGTTAAATTTGAAGGTAAAGCAGATGTTGTTACTATATTAGAAGCTGCAAGTAAAGAAGTAGATGCTAAAGTTGATGTTGAAATTGCAGGCAATGGTGTTAATGTTGAAAATACTTTAAATAATAATAAGGTTCTTACAATTAGTGGAACAATTAAGCCAGTTGATGCTAATGGAAATGCTGTTGAATTTGTTGAAAATAAAGCTCTTGTTAAAATTAATGATAAAGTTGTTGATGTTACATTTAATAAAGATGGCTCATTTACAACTACTTATACTCCAGAAAAAGATGGAGAAGTTAAGGTAGAAGTAACTTATAATGTAAATGATAAAATAGTATCTGATGTTGCTACAACGACAATAGACACTACAGCTCCATTATTAGGAGAATTAACAGGAACTCCAGATTTAAATGGTAATTATGTTGTAGAAGGTAAAACAGAGCCAAATGCAGTGGTAACAATAAATGGTAAAACTGAAGTAAAAGCTGATGCTGATGGTAACTTTAAAGCAACATTAAATGATGTAAAAGATGGTGAAAAATTAGAATTAGTAGCTAAAGATGAAGCTGGAAATATTAGCAATGTTGGTACAATAAACGCTAAGTTAGATACTAAAGAAGGCA
>NZ_JACGBA010000008.1:0-72020 GCF_020137685.1 Campylobacter sp. RM9331 | reverse complement strand
CTAGGTTGCAATAACTTTGGAGATTATAAGTTTACATTTAATGTAATTGGAACTGATATTAAAGGTGAAGCTAGCTTAAAACTTGTTGCTGATACTCAAACAAATACACCTAGCGTAGATAATACTACAAGTGATGTGGTTGTGGATAGCAATAGCCAAGATAACAATGTATTTAACTTTAAAGTATTACAAGGTGATGAAGGTGGATATTTCAACAACTTAACCGAAATTCCAAATGGTGGTAGAACATTTGATACTACTCCAACATTTGTTGGTAAATCAGTTGCTAATGATACAATAGTATTAGGATTTGTAAAAGCTAATAATGCAACAGGACAAGATGAATTAATTATGAAAGAATTCCAAGCTGCACCAGATGGAACATTTACATATACTCCTGATTTAACAAACAGAGTAGATGGTAGTGGTTGGGAAGTTGGAACATATAAAGTATATTTATCAAGCTTAAAAACAGGACTTGTTAAAGAATTTACATTTACAATAGACCTAAATACAGCTAAAGATGAAGTAGCTAATGATAACAATGCTAATGTAGATGTGGTTGTTCCAAGTGAAGTTGTTGTAAGTAATAATCATATTACAATCAATGAAGGTATTTACTATCAAGCAAATAGCAATAGTGCTATTGAAAAAATTAATGGTTATGTAACTGATAGCGTAAGCCCAGTTATTACAGGAACTGCAAAACCAGGTTCAGAATTAATAGTAAATCTAGTTAATGATGCTACAGGTAAGGTTGAAAGCTGGACAAATATTACAATTTGGGATAGCGGTAAATTTGAAATCGGCTTAACAGGTGAAAAAGGCAACTCATATCATTATGAAGTATTTGATTGTGTAGCGTGCAAACCAGTTGGCGAACCAGCAATTAGTCATACTTTTGAAATTAACGCTGGTAACTTTATTAACCTTAACCCAAGTGCAATTTTAGGAGATGATGCTGGAATTAGTATTCCAACTATTAAAGAAGAAAAAGTTGAAGCTAAAGATGAAACTAAGGTAAATGTTGGGGATATTTTAGATACTCAAAAAGATATCTTTAATGAAACTATAGCTCAACCAGCACAAGTTCAAGAAGGTTATATTAATCTAAAACTAGGTTCAGTTGCATTTGATGCAGCTTCTAAAGACTTAACACATTTAGATGAATTTAATAATATAAACCACCACTCTTAATATATAACTTGAGCTAGTAACAACTAGCTCAAGCTTTTATCTTTTTATAATCTTCAAAATTATTAGAATTTTAATTTAATTATTATTTTTTAAGTATTCAAGCTCAATTATTTTATATTTTTATTGGTTGTTATAAGTATATTTGTAGTGGGTATATGTTATACATAGCAAAATTTTTAAAATATTTGATTGTAAAAATCACTTAAAGCTTTGTATAATAGAGTTTTAAAGCTTGAAAATTAATATATAAAACCATGCACTTATAGCACATATATATTTTTTATGAAACTTTACAAAATATATAATATAAATCCTATAAATGAGTATTTTTGTGATTTTGAATATGGTTTAAGGTTTTAGTAAGTGTTAAAATAAAGTTAAAAAAATATACTTTATAAAATTCCTTGAAATTCTAATACAACGCAGTTTTAAGTTAATTTCTAAAACAAATCAAATTCTAAAAACACCTTTAATTATAACTTAAAATATAGTTAAATTATATGATTTTTAATGAGTATTAAAATTAAAATGAATAATTTTATAAAGAAATTAATAAGATACTAAATGATTTAAAATATACGCATTTGTAAATAATACTAGCAACAAAATCAGTATTCACTTACAAAATTAAGCATAATAATATTTTTGCTTATGCATTATTAATGAGATTTCGTATATTTTAAATTAGATTATTATGATTTGTAATTTTTATAAGAGAAATAAGAATGTTTGATAAAATTAATTTAAAAGCAGTCTTTAAAGACTGCTAACATTATTTATAGTTTTTGATTGATTCTTCAAGTATTTTTGTAGCTTCAGCTATGCCTTTAAAATCTTGAACTTTTACCCATTTACCTTTTTCTAATGCTTTGTATGTTTCAAAAAAGTTTTTGATTTTTGCAAGTTTGTGTGGTGCTAGGTCTTCTAAAGATTTGATATTATCATAGCTTGGATCAATCTTGCTAACAGGAACTGCAAGTAATTTTTCATCCATACCACTTTCATCTTCCATAATTAAAACACCAATTAAACGGCAAGGAATAACAGCACCTGCTTGAACTGGGTACTCATTTAATACAAGCACATCAACAGGATCACCATCAGCTGCAAGTGTATTTGGCACGAAACCATAATTTGCTGGGTAAAACATAGCCGAATACATAACTCTATCAACCATGATTGCTCCACTATCTTTATCTAACTCATATTTAATATTTGAGCCATAAGGAATTTCTATAACTGCATTTAATTTCTCTGCATTTCCACTTTTAATTTTTGTAATATCCATTTTTTTTCTCCTTGATTAGATTTTTTTCTTAATTTCTTCACTCATATTTGCAACAATTTCTTCAATTGTGCGTTCGCCGTTGATTTGTATATGTAGATTTTTTGCTTTATAAAAATTTAAAATATCAGCTAAAGGCTCGGTATATACTTTCATACGATTATTAAATACTTCTTCATTATCATCAGCACCCCTAGCACGACCTAAAACTCTATCTTTTGCTACTTGTTCGCTTACAAATACTTCAATAACAGCACTAAGATTTACTTCGTTTGATTTAGCTAATTCGCTATCAAGTGCGTGCATTTGTTCAACGCTTCTTGGGTAACCATCTATTAATATAACATCACTTGGAGCTTTTTTAAGTGCGCTCATAATTGTATTTACAACTATTTGTAAAGGCACTAGATTTCCTTTTGAGATAAGCTCATTTATTTGTTTTCCTAATTCGCTTCCACTTGCAACTTCAGCTCTTAATAAATCGCCTGTTGAATAGTGTGTGTAGTTTTCGTTTTTAGCAATTATGCTAGCATCAGTAGTTTTACCGCTACCAGGTGCTCCTATAATTAAAAATAATTTTTTCATAGTGTTTCCTTTCATAAAATTAAATATCTAAAATTACTTTAGTTGCTACTGCAATTTGGTATAAAATCTGAGTTATTACACCGGTTACTTGAAGGTTGTAAGTTTCAATTTTAGGTAATACTAATACTGAATCTCCTTCATAGACTTTAGCATTTTTATCACTGCTAAAAGTTCCTAAGCTTATTTTATCTGCTTTTCCATTAGCGTGTATTAATAAAATTCTTTTTTTATCAGCTCTAGTATTTAAATCCCCAGCCATTTTAATATAATCTTTTATTTTTAATCTATCTTGATGAATAAATGCACCAGGAAGAGCAACTTCTCCTTGAATTACAACTAAATTATTTTTGCTAGGTATATTAATAATATCATCATTTTCAAGAACAATTGAAGAATATAATTTTTCATCATCAATTACGATTTGCCCTTTAGGCTCAATTGCTCTAGCTCTTTCAATAAACTTTAAAATATTAGTTCCCCAATTATCTCTAATTTTTGCTTCTTCTGAAGTAGCTGAAGTTGTGGTTAGCGCTAAGGTTTCTAACTCTTTTAGTTGGGCTTCAATTAATTTTTTTTGAAGAGCTGCTACGCTTTTTCTATACACTTGCACTGCTTGTTTATTAGATAAATCATTCATATTTAATAAACTAAGAGCTTCTTGTAATGTAGTTCCTTTATCTAAAACTAATGAATGTAAGCTATTGTGTTCGCCTTCAATTTTTATGTTTATTTTATCTGCTGTGTAATCTGGTCTAAATTCCACTTCATCGGCATTATTAATATATACATTTTCAAATTCACTTTTTTTATAAGCATTTATACGGAGTTTGTTATTTTCATCATAACTTTTTATGATTGCATTTGTTGCAGTTGGTTTTGCATTAGATAAAATAGCTAAATCATTTAATGTTTTTAAATTCTCTCCTAATTCAAATCTATAAGGCTTTAATACATCACCACTAGCACTTGCATAGCCATTGATTTGTTTTACTAAAATTACATCACCATTTTTAAACATAGAATAATCTAATTTGCCATTTAATAAAAAATCATACAAGTCTATTTGTTTGATTAGTTGATTATTTCTTAGAATTTGAATATTTCTAAAGCTTCCATATTCAAGATTTATTCCACCTGCTTTATCAATGTATTGAATTAAAGAATCCGAGCTAAGCCCTTCATAAAGCCCTGGTTTATTTACATTTCCCGTAACAAATACTGAAATATTTTGGTAAGTATCCATATCTGCGTATGAATATACATTTGATTTATAAGTATTTCTTACTTTATTTTGAATAATATTTACTAAATCTTTATTGCTAACTCCTAACAAATGAATAACTCCAACTTGTGGAATAAATATATTTCCTTGAGAATCAACGCTTGATTTTTGTTGTAATTCTACTGCACCCCAAAGCTTAATATTTATTATATCTCCTATTGCGATTTTATAATCTGGATTATAAATATGTTTGCTAAATTGCTTAAAATTACCTGAGAATAGGTGTGCTCCAAATGTTTTATTATTCACTTGTTGTGATATTTCTTCTTGAGTATTATTTACTGCTATATTTGCTACATCAACTGCAAATGCTAATATTGAAAATACTAATATATAAAATATTTTTTTCATTAATATCTATGCTCCTCTATTATTGAATATGTAAATTTAATAATTCCAAAAACTAATGTTAATATAAAAAATACTGAGAATACATCATAAATTACATTTGGATATATTGCAATTTCTGATAAAACCGGCGAAGAAATTATAATAACTTGTTTTAACTTTTTATTAGCTTCTAGTCTTGATTTTTCATAAGATGCTAGAGCTAATTTATAAGCATCTTCAGCGAATTTTAATTTAAAACTAAGATTGCTAAAATCAATTGCTAAATAATTTAATTTGTCATTTTTATCTTTTGAAGTTAATTTATTAGCTTCTTTTTTTAATTGAGATTTTAGTGCGTCTAATTCTGATTTTAATGCTTTTACTTGCGGAGTATTTGAGTTTAAGTAACTATTTAATGTGGCAAGTTCTACTTCTTTTGCTATTATTTTTTCTTCTATTTGTGTTTTTATAGCTGATTGGGTTTTTGCTTGACTTACAGGGTCTAGCATAGAATTTGTATTTTGAAATTTATTTATTTCATCTTGGGCTTTACTTAGCTCTAAACTAGCTTTTTCTAATTCTTCTTTTGCAAAACTCATTTGCTCTCTTGCGATTTTATGTGATATTTCGTTTATGAAATTTTCACTTTCCTTAAGTATCGTATCGGCTATTTTTTTAGAATCTTCTGGAGAAAATGCGTTAATTTTAATACTTAAAAGTCCGGTAATATCATCATAAACTACCTTTATTCTACTTTGATAATATTTTAAAAAATCTTCTTTTACATCAAGATTTTTCAAAAATAATTCATAATCAATTTTTCCTTCATACATAGCCTTGATATTTATATCTTTTTGCAAAATTGCTAGCATATCGTATGAGTTTATATATTCTTTAAGATACATTAAATCTTCTTTAGATGAACTTGTAAGTCCTATTATTGGTATTAGGCTAGATGTATCTGTAGTAGTGCTTGTAGATTTTACTCCAATTATTGCTGTGCTTTCATATCTTGAACTTGCTATAAAAGCAAAATAAATCAGTGAAATTAAGCTTAAAACTATGATAATTTTAAAGCTTGTTATAAATTTTATAATCTTTTTTTTCATTAGCAACTTTCTTTATATTTATTAATTCCTTCATCTATATCATCATAGATTGCGGCTATTCCATTGTCTAAAAAAACTATTTTATCACACCAAGTTTTTATTTCGTTAATATCGTGTGAAACCATAATTACCTTTGATTTTGATAATTTTTCCTCATATACTTTTCTACTTTTTTCTCTAAAAGATGGATCGCCAACTGCTCCTGCTTCATCTATTAGATAATAATCAAAATCAAAAGCCATACTAAGACCAAATGAAATTCTACTTCTCATACCTGATGAATAGCTTCTAATAGGCTCATCAAAATAATCTCCAAGTTCAGCAAATTCTTTTACATATTCTATTTTTTCTTTTAAAGCTTCTCCACTATATCCGTAGATTCTAGCTATGAATTTGATATTATCTCTAGCACTCAAGCTTCCTTGAAATCCACCTGCAAATCCAACAGGCCAAGAAATACTCTTATCAATTATTACTTTACCACGATTAGGAATATCAAGTCCACCTAAAATTCTTAGCATTGTAGATTTTCCTGCACCATTTTTTCCCATTAGACCGATTGAGCAATTATCAGGAAAAGTAAAATTTAAATCCTTAAAAATATAATGCTTTTTTTTATTGTTTAATACAAAGTATTTTGTGATATTTTCAAGTCTAATCATGCAGTGCCAAGCTCCACTCTTTTTTTATAATATAAGCCAAGACTAAAAAATAATAAAACTAAAGTGCAAATTAAAGGGTATTCAATATTAATTTGAGTTACTATAGGGTAGGTTTCAAAATAATTTTCTTTAAAAAGTTCAATTATATGCAAGATTGGGTTATAAGCTAGAATATCTATCATTTGGTTTGGGACTATCCATAAAGGAAACATAATAGCAGAACCAAAATACATCATAGTAAGTGCATAACCTATAATATTTTTTATAACATCTCTACCATAAAAAACAACAGCTAGTAAAAGCCCTAAAGCAAATGCAATAATAACTAGCCAAATAAACATTAAAAGACTATAAACAATATTAAATGGGATAATATTATAGTTTATAAAAAATCCCGTTGTAATCATTAAAATACAAAAAATAATAAAATATAAAATACCTTCTAGTAAGGCTCTAGCTAAAAATACATGAATAGGGCGAACGGGTTTATAAGTAAATAAACTTTTATTAGCTTCAATTCCATTCATTATAAAATTAACAATATTTCTAAACATAAAAAACGGAACCATACCTGTTATTAAAAATAAGCTAAAAGGAACTTGTGGTAATAATCTATTTCTAATTAAAGTAAAAATTACTAGCATAAACAAAACATGCATCATAGGTTCAAGTATAACCCATACATAACCTAAAGTTGGGTTTTTACCAAATCTAGTTTTAAGCTCTCTTAAAATAAGCGCGTTTATTATATGCCACATTTAATTTCCTATTTCAAATTCTTTGAAATTTAAGTAAAAATTTGCATTATATTGATTGTTTTTTAATAAATACCCTTGGAATTTCAAGTATAAATCATAATCGCTTACGAAATTATGAGCATTTTGCCAAAAGCTATCAAGGTCATTTTTATAGACTAAACCATCTATATTATAAATTGCATTACCCAATACTATAGTAGGGCAATTATGATAAAGTGCTTGCATTCCCACCGTGCTATTTATACAAATACAGCCTTTAGCATTTTTTAAAAGATTTGGGATATTTCCACGATGAATATAAAACACCTTATCACTTATACCAAGTCTTTTGGTAAGTTCATTTATAATATTTGAATAATCAGTATATGCAATATCTAATGGGTGGTGTTTAAATATCAAAACATTATTATTCGCTCTATTTTTAGCAAATGATTTTATGGTTTTTACTATGAATTTTTTCATACCTTTGTCTTTAAAATGCTTTTTTATTTGACTATCGTTATGCACTTGAAGAACTGCTAAAAAGTATTTTTTGGAATATTTTTTAGCTAAATTATCTACATTTTTTTCTAAAATTGAATATTTAGCTTTTCTATAAAAATGTCTAAACCATCTAAAAAGCTCCATTATATTTAGTGGTCTATGATAGTTTTTGTTATTATAAAATACTTGAAATATAATGCTAAATGTATAATACATTAAGGCATAAAAAGCCATTATTTTAAAACTTGACTTAAATAGTTTTGAGTTTTCTTTATAAGTATTTAGTTTTTTATAATCATTTTTATTTTTACTCATAAGTGAGTTTGCATTAACGCCAGTCATTTCGCAAGTAATATAATTTGGCCTTAAATATCCTTCTTCAAATACATATATTTTTATATTTAGTTTTTTAGCTAAATTAATTGCTATTTCATGAATTGGCCTAGTATCGCCGAATAATATAATGCAAGTGATTTTATTGAGTTTATAAAAATTATCTAAGTATGATTTAAGATTGTTTAAACTTCCTTTGTAATTATATTTTGATGGATAAAATATAAAATCACCCGCAGTAAAATTAATTTTATATATTTTATTGTTTTTATTAAGGTATTTGCTAAAACGCTTAAAAAAAGGCCCTAAAGGTCCTTGTAAAAATAAAATATTTTCATTATTAAATTTACTTATTAAACTATTTATATTCATACTTTCTTTCACTTAGAATACTACCCCCACAATTTAGTAATATTGAGCGTGGGGGGGGGTATTTTAAAATTTTTTAGTTATATTAACCTAAACTTATTAACTAATTAATTTTTAATTATTTCATCTAAAAGTTTAAAGGTAAAATCATTGATTTCTTTTAACTTATCTTCGCTGATACTTTCAAATCTAGCTACTAAATAAGGGCTAGTATTACTTGCGCGAAGTAGTGAAAATCCATTTTCAAATTCTAATCTCACTCCATCAATTTCAATTAGCTTAGCATTTAGATTAAGAGATTTTATTTTTTCTTTATAAGTATTTATTATATTAAATTTATCATTTTCATTTACTTTTATTTTTATTTCATTACTTGAATATGCTTTAGGTAAGTTATTTAAAATATCAATAAAATTAGGATTTTTTAAATATAGCTCAATAATTCTTAGCATAGAATAAATCGCATCATCGTATCCATAATATTTGTCATTAAAAAATACATGTCCGCTAAGTTCTGCTGCTAAATCTACATTTAATTCTTTTATAGCTTTTTTGATATTTGAATGACCTGTTTTACACATTGAGCAAGTTCCTAGCTCGTTGATTTTATCAAAAATCACTTTTGAGCATTTAACTTCACAAAGGATTTTAGGGTTTTTAATATTATTTGCAAATAGATAGCAAAGCTCATCACCTTTAATGATTTTATCTTTTAAAACACATACAATTCTATCAGCATCTCCATCAAAACCAAAGCCAAGTGTTGCAGTGTTTTTAACATAGTTATTTTTATAAAGTGGATTAGGGCAATGATGAGAAAAATTACTAAAATTAAGCTCATTTTTAATAGCAAATAGATTTTCTTCTTCTGTTGGGTCTGGCTCGTGAGATTTAAACTCACCATCAAATTCACTAAAATAGTGAGCGTATTTAATATTTAAAATATCTAAAATATTTGCTACAACTTCACAAGCTGCACCACTAGCTGTATCAATTGCTAGATTTATATTGGCGTTTTTAAGATGAGCGAATTCTTTTTGCAAAAACTCAATATATTTTGTTTTAATATCTAATTCTTCATATTCGGCATTTTCAATCTTATCATCAAAATCTTTTATGTGATTTGCAACTTCAGTATAAATATCACTAAGCTCTTTTGCAAAAAAACTTTCTTTATTTATGGTGATTTTAAAGCCATTGTATTCTTTAGGGTTATGTGATGCTGTTATCATAATATTTGCATCAATTTCATAAGCGTAATTGCTAAAATATCCAAGTGGAGTAGGAACAAGTCCAAGTGAATAAGTCTTAATTCCTGCACGATTTAGCCCGTAAATTAAAGCATTATTTAAGACTTTATTACTAAGTCTTGCATCATAGCCTACGCTTACGCTTTTTGCATTTTTACTAAGCATAATTTTACCTATTACAAAACCTAAAGCCTTAGTAAAATTAGGACTAATCTCAGTCCCAAAAATCCCCCTAATATCGTATTCTCTAAATATGTGTTTCATGTGTATTTCCTCAATATTAAATAATTTTAACTAGAATCAGAATTTTTAATTTTGAATCAATGGCTTAAGGATAGTATAATGTCTTATAGTAAAATTAATAGAAATGCTTTTTTTGATGAATTAATATTAATGTATTTGTATACTAAAAAAGAAGTAAACGCTGATAATATAGAAGAGTTGTTTGGAGATATTAAAGATACTCAAAATGTAAATAATGTAGTTTCTAATAGAATAAATAAGCCCTCTTACCTTTATAATAATACATTCATTGAATATAACGAAAAAACTAAAATATTAAAGATTACAAATAAGGGGAGGGAGTATATTGAGAAAAAATTTCCTCCAATTAGAAGGGTATATAAGACAAATGAGTTTTAAAAAAATTAAAGCTATATTAATAGGAAGAATATATATTTTAAATAGAATATTTTTAAGACATTTAACTAATTCCAAATTATTTAAAAGAGATTATTTTATAATTTTAGATAAATTAAAAGATGAAAACATGGAGTTGGTTGATAATTTTGTGTTTTTTTTATATCTATTAAATAAAAATCAAAATGCATATTATATGGTCAGGAAAAATAATAAATTTATTGATTTTAATAAATATAATAAAAATTTAATTATAGTTAGAACAAATAGATTTTTAAGTTTTAAATTTTATTTTTTATTATTAAAAACAAAATATATATTAGATTCTTATCAAGTTTTAAGTTCTTATGGTATTAGCAATATATTATGTGATAGTAAAATTAATTTTATCTATACACAACATGGGATAAATTTTTTTAAAACACATTATATTAAAAATTCGCTTGTAGTTGGAGATGAACATTTTAATTCAATTTGTTTTTCAATGTTCGGAGAAGAATTGTTATTTAGTCATTTTAATTACCCTAAGGAAAGAATGATTTTTAATGGATTATTTAGATGGGAAAATATTAATCCTAATAAAGAAAGATTAGTATTTATATTTTTTTCTCATAGAGGCTATGTTAAAAATTTTTCTAACCCTCTGAAATCTAGATATTTTCTAAGTATTATGGAAATATATGAAAAATTAAAGCAAAATGGTGTTAATGTTAAAATTGCTTTTCACCATGTTTTAAAAGAAACTTTTAATGTTATCAATTGTGATTTTATAAAACAAGAGGAGATATCTCTAATTAAGCAACAGGCATCATTATTAATTACAGATTATTCTTCAATGGCCTTTGATTTTATGATTTATGATAAACCAGTAGTATTCTATGATCCCGATGCAAATTTATTATGTTTAGATATAGAAAGTATTAACGAGAAAAAACATTTTAATAGCATAAAAAATAGATTGTACAATATTACAACTAGTATCGATGAGGCTATAGAAAAAGTATTTGAATATCATAACAACAATTATGAACTAGAAGAAAAATTTAAAATAATTAATAAAAGTATTTTTATTAATAAGACAAATATTTGTGATAATTTTTATAAAATATTATTAAAACTTAATGATCCTGATCCATTTTTGGCTGTAGCAACACCTAGTAAATTAACTTTACCATTTACAGGTGTTACTAATGAATTTAGAGTTGTAGGGTTATCAACTAAAGAAGTTAGTGGTAGATGGAGTTGTTCCGATCAAGTAGCATTTTACTTTAATTTTGATAGATATTTAGACTATGATCTCAAATTTAATTTACACTCAATTAGAAAAATGAAAGTTAGTATATTTATAAATGATGTGTATTATTCAAAGAGAATAATTAGAAATAAAAGTAAAATAAAATACCAATTAGATTTTAAGATTACAAAAAATACATTAATTAAAAATGAAGGTAAATTAAAGTTGATATTGAAAATAAATACACCTTTAAGACCTTTAGATTTGGGTATTAATAAAGATAAAAGATTTCTTGCTCTGTTTTTTAAACAAATAATTATAAAAGGTTATGAATGATTTATATATTTAATTTAACAAGACTATACAATAGAGGAAACAGACTTACTCCAAGTGGTATAGATAGATGTATTATAATTTATGCTTTAAATTTCTTAAAGATTAGTGAAAAAATTATTTTTGTAAGAAGTACAGGTGGTAGATTAGTAACAATACCTAATAAAGTAGCATATGACTTGATTAAAAAATGTGCCTTAACTTGGTTAGGGATAGATAACATTAATATATTAAACCAAGATGAAAACAATGAAGTAAATTCTGTAATAAAACTATTGGATATAATAAATGAAAATAACATGTATACTTTTGTAGATATGGAAGGTGGAGCTAATATTTTAAATTTTAAGGATGATATTGTGAAATTATCATTAAATCTAAATGTCAAAATAGTAACATACGTTCATGATATTACCTGGTATAGATGGTCTGAATTTGCAGGAGTGAAAGAAGCTAGACAAAAATGTGAAGCATATATGAAAATTAAATTTTATGTTAGTGATTTGATTTTGACAAATTCTAATATGGTAGCAAATCATTGTTTAGAATTAGCTAGTAAAAATAATATATCTTTTACAAATATAAAATCAACAAAAATATTATTACCATATACAATATACAATAATTTAAATTCTCATAATAAAATTTCACAACCATACTTTTATTATGTTAGCACTGTAGAACCAAGAAAAAATCACTTTCTATTATTTTTGGTTTGGAAACAACTTGTTGAAAAATATGGTGATAATGCTCCAATTCTTTATATTATAGGTGGGAAAGGTTGGCAAATAGATTGGTTATATGATATATATGATAAATCATCATATAAAAATAAAATTATATTTTTAAGCAATATTGGCGATAAGGAGATGATTAAATTAATGCAGAATGCAAGGTCTAATTTATTTCCTTCATTAGATGAAGGTTGGGGTATGGGAGCAGATGAGGGTGTGGCTTTAGGAGTACCAACTATTTGTTCTAATTCAGAAGCCCTTAGAGAAGCTACTCAAGAAAGTGCAATTTATTTAGATCCATATAATGTAAACATTTGGTTTGAACACATAGATAAAGCATTTAATAATATATTAAATTTTCCAATTTCAACTTATAAAGCGTTATCGGAAGTTGAACATTTTTCCAATATTTTAAATTATATATATAGTGCAAGCAAAACAGATAAAAAAATATATGTAGATATGTATTTTAAAAACCGTAAAAGTTTTTGTTTTGAAAGTAATAAAATTATTTTGTCTAAAACTAATAAGAAATTAATAAATCTATTAAAAAACATTACAAAATATTTTAAATAATAAGTAAGGAATTAAATATGAACTCATTTAAGATTAATGTATTAGGGATTACAATTTGTAAGGTAATTTATGAAAATAATGATACTGTGGTAATTTTATTAGGAATTCCTATATTTAGCAAAAAATGTTTTAATAAAACAATGAAAATTAGTTTATTTGGAATCCCATTGATTAAATTTATTTATGAATATAGATTTGACTATTTTTTAAACAATAAAATACAAAAACCTATAAATTTTGATATAAACTTTTTACTTAAAAGAATCAAGGAAGAATTGTTAACAAATATCAGTGATTTAAAAGCAATCAATAAACAGCAAATAAAATTTGATAGGAATAATAGTAAAGATTTGAATTGTGTAAAACAATCTATTGATATCAATAAAAATATATTTATGGGGGGGGGGTATTTCGATTTTTGGAGTTTTACCACCGGAGGATACAGGTATAGCCATTGCTAATTACAATACTTTTGTAAATATAGATGAGTTTGTTGTATTTTCAGATCTTAAAAATTTTAATTTATTATTAAATAGCTCTATTAGTAATGTTTATTCTTTAACAAGTTATTTATATTTTAATAGCTTTAGGATTAATATTTTTATTATTGGTAATTCATACCATAATGTTCCTTATTTAAGATCTGCGGTTAAAATTATAAATAAAAAATATAGCTATTTACTACTACATGAGTGTAATTTAACTAGTTTATTAATTCATTATTATAATTTAAATTTTAATTTAATGAAAAATCATTTACTTATTTGTTATCCTGAGTATTCTGATGATTTGGTTAGAATTAATAACTGGGAAGAATTTGGTAGGTTTAATAAATATTTTAAAATATTTGGCCTAAGATGTATAAGATATATCACAGGTATTGACAATTATATTGTTAATAATGATGTGGCAGAAGCAATAGCTCGTCAAGAATTAGGAAATGATATTAAATTAGTTAAAATGTTTTTACCACTCCCAGATTTAAAAGTTAATAATAAAAAAAATATTAAGGCTAGTATAGTATTTGGAACTTTTGGAGTGCCAAGTCATAGAAAATTTACTTGTGAAATAATAGAAGCGATTACAATTTTAAAAAATGTATATAATTTGGATATTGTTTTATTAATTGCTGGGTATAAGGCAAATGAATTTTTAAAAAACTTAAATGTCGATAAAAATATAGTGTATATATATGACAATCCTAATGATGAAGAGTTTTTTGAACTACTAAATTCTGTAGACTATGGTATTCAATTAAGAAAATTTGCATATGGAGAAAGTTCTGGTCCTATTACTCAATTATTGTCTTTAAAAAAAGAAGTTATTGTAAATGAGTCTTTTATAGATAAAAATTTTGAAGATTATATACATGTAGTAGAAGATAAAATTTGTATCAA
The DNA here is from genome assembly GCF_020137685.1 of Campylobacter sp. RM9331. Taxonomy (NCBI): domain Bacteria; kingdom Pseudomonadati; phylum Campylobacterota; class Epsilonproteobacteria; order Campylobacterales; family Campylobacteraceae; genus Campylobacter; species Campylobacter sp. RM9331. The sequence continues at coordinate 57,464 of NZ_JACGBA010000008.1, read as the reverse complement.
TTCTTTAGAATTAGCAAAAGTATTAAAAAGCATATTGGATAAAAATTGCAAGTTAAATAATATAAATAAAGACTTATACAGTTTTGAAGTTTTACAAAAATTATTTTTGGAGTTATAATGAATAAAATTTTTAAAAAAATATTACACTATTTAAGTGATGTAAATATATTTAAAAGAAATAAAATTATATTTACTGATATGTATTTTAATAATAATGTAGAATTAATTGATAACTATAGTTTGTTTAAGTACTGTGTGAAAAATAAGTATAATGCATATTACATGTTAGACAAAAAACATGTTCAATATCACTTGATTAAAAAAGAATTTGGCTTTAGAATTATTTCATATAATAGTGGAATCTCTTTTTTGATTTTTTCATATCATCTTTTAAAAACTAAAATTTGGGTAGATTCTGCTAATTTTTTATTTATTAGCAGTTTATATTCTGTTCTTTCAAAAAAAAATATTACTTATATACAATCTCAACATGGCATAAATTATTTTAAAGAGGGCTATAGGTTTCATATGTCTTCAAGTATATATGATAAAGTTATTTTAGCAGGTAATGCTGAATTAAATATATTTAATAAGTTGTATTGCTATAATAAGGATAATATTATTATTTCAGGTTTGCCTAGGTGGGCTGGAATAAGTAATAATAAGATAAATAAAGTACTCATATATTTCACATACAGGGAATATTTATTGATAAAAAATAAATATTTAACAAGATATTATTTTGATGTTATAGAATCATTTCTTTCATCTAAAGAGTTAGAAAATTTGAGTAAAAAAGGTTTAATGTTTGATTTTGCAATACACCATGAATTGATAGAATTGGGTATTAAAATTAAGATCCCTAGTTTTGTTAATTTGGTATATGAAGAAGATATTAAAAAATCTAAAGAAGAAGCTAGTTTACTAATTACAGATTTTTCTAGCATGTGCTTTGATTTTTATTATTTAAGTAAACCAGTTTTATTTTATCATGGTTTTTCAGATGACCCAAATTTATATTTAAGCAATCAAGATTATGAGTTATTTTTAAATCTTGATGAAAAATATAGCATTTTACCAAATGTTTTTAGAGAAAAATCTGAACTTTTTAACTCATTAGATAAATATTTTGTTAATAGATTTGCATTTAGTGAAAAAGAAAATATTGCAAGATTAAGGTTTATATCAAATAATAATGAAGATATTTATTGTAGTATAATGCAAGGTATATTGCAAGAAAAAAAGAAGAATATTTTTATAATTGATAAATCTCTTGATTTTATTGAATTTAAAAAAGAATACACAAAATTTGAAGGTTCTGTATTTAAATTAAGTAATTTTAAAAAATTAAGTAATAGTAAATTAGAGTCATGTTTAAGTGAATGTTCAAATATAGGTTTTATATTGCCATTAGTGCTGGATAAGTTTTTATTAAGAATGAGATTAACACCAAATAAAATAAAATATCTGTATAATTTACAGATTTTTATAAACGATCAATTAATTGTAAATAACAATATTTGCAATAGTATAGATAAAGTGCTCTTTGTAGATATAGTGCCTACAAAGATGATAAATATTAGAATAGAATTTAAAACTATTAACAAAAATGATTTTATAATAAAAAATAGTGAGCAAAATTTTTTATTGGAATTAATACAAGTAATTCCTTGTGAAGGGTAATATGTGATTAATATTTTTATAGCAGGTCATAATGGTATGTTAGGTAAGGCTTTAGTTGCTTTACTAAAAAGTGTTGAGTATAGAGATAAATACAATTTAATATGTAGTGATAGCAATAGATTAGATTTTAGAAATAAACAAGAAGTTGATTTCTTTTTTAAAAATAATCATATAGATATTGTTATATTAGCAGCATCTAGGTTTGGTGGAATGAATGAACATTTAAAATATAGAGTGGATTTTTTACAAGATAATTTATTAATTTATATTAACATAATGGACTGTGCATACAGATATAATGTTAATAAGTTAATTTTTATAGCAAGTACTAGTGTATATCCGAATAATGTGCAAATTCCAACTAATGAATTTGAACTTTTAAGTGGAAAATTGAATTATACACAAGAGCCTTACTCGTTATCTAAGATTATAGGTATTAAATTGTGTCAGTTTTACAATGAACAATATGATACCAACTTTATATCAATATCTCCTGTTTGTTTATATGGAGAGAATGATAATTTTGATTTAGAGAAGTCAAATGTTTTAGCTGGTATATTTAGAAAAATATATTTATCTAAGTTGTTAATGGAAAATAATATAAATGAAATTTTAAGAGAATTAAATAACAACTCTATTGAAGAATCTATAAAATATTTAAATTCAATCGGAGTATATGAAAATAAAGTTGTATTATTTGGGACAGGAAAACCAAGAAGAGAATTTTTACATGTAAGAGATTTGGCAGATGTTTGTATGTATTTTGTTGATTATATAAATAAAAAAGATGTAGATAATACACATACAAATATTGGTATAGGTATTAATTATTCTATTGGTGATTTATCAAAAATTATAGCCAATACAATTGGATACAATGGAGATATTGAGTTTGACACTAGTAAACCAGATGGAGTTTTTGAAAGACTCTCGGATTGCAATAAAATCCATAGATTGGGTTGGAAACATAAGATATGTTTAGAACAAGGTTTAAAAGAATTATACATTTGGTATTTGAAAGAAAGGAATATTAAAAAATGAAAAAAGTTTTGATTACAGGATTTACAGGCCAAGTTGGCTCACAATTGGCTGATTTTTTATTAGAAAACACTGATTATTATATAATAGGTATGATGAGATGGCAAGAGCCTATGGATAATATTTATCGTCTAACAAAAAGGATAAATAATAAAGATAGAGTCGAGATATTTTATGCAGATTTAACAGATTTTTCAAGTATGCAAAAGCTTTTTGAAAATAAAAGACCTGATTTTATATTTCATTTAGCTGCACAATCTTATCCAAAAACTTCTTTTGATATACCTATAGAGACTTTACAGACCAATATTATAGGTACAGCTAATTTATTAGAAAATATTCGTTTATTAAAGCAAAAAGATGGGTATAATCCAGTGGTTCATGTATGTTCATCTAGTGAGGTTTATGGTAGAGCAAAAGTTGGCGTTAGATTAAACGAAGAAACCAAATTTCATGGAGCAAGTCCTTATAGCATTAGTAAGATTGGTACGGACTATTTAGGTCAGTTTTATGGAGAGGCTTATGGTATCAGAACATTTATAACTCGTATGGGAACACATAGTGGTCCAAGAAGAAGTGATGTATTTTTTGAAAGTACTGTAGCTAAGCAAATAGCGTTAATAGAAGCTGGCTTACAAGAGCCAGTTATTAAAGTAGGTAATTTATCTAGCACTAGAACATATCAAGATTGTAGAGATGCAATAAGGGCTTATTATCTATTAAGTCAAGCTAGTTTAAATAATAAAGTTCCATGTGGAGAAACATTTAATATAGCAGGAGAAGAAGCATTTAAATTACCTGAAGTTATTGATATTTTATTAAGTTTTAGCTATAGAAAAGACATAGTAGTAAAGACAGATAGTGAAAGACTAAGGCCAATTGACGCTGATTATCAGATGTTTGATAATACTAAAATAAAAAGTTTTATAGATTGGAAACCAGAGATTCCGGCTAGGAAAATGTTTGAAGATTTACTTAATCATTGGAGAGATGAAATTAAAAGTGGTAGAATTCCACTAGATAGGTGATATATGAAAATAATTAGAAGTATAGCGCCTTTAAGATTAGGTTTAGCAGGTGGCGGAACAGATATAGATTTGTATTGTAATAAATATATAGGCTATGTATTAAATGCCACTATATCTTTATATGTTCATTGCACTATTATTGAAAGAGATGATAATAAAATTTATTTTGAATCATCAGATTTTAACACAAAAGAATTATGTAATTCTAGTAGTCTATTAGAAAATAATGGAGATTTGAGATTATACAAATTAATTTATAATCGTATTGTTAGAGATTATATTAAACAACCTTTAAGTTTTAGTTTATATACATACTCTGATGTACCTAGTGGAAGTGGCTTGGGTGGAAGTTCAACTTTAGTTGTTTGTATATTAAAAGCATTTGTAGAATGGTTAAATTTGCCTTTGGGTGAATATGATATAGCAAAATTAGCGTATGAGATAGAAAGGGAAGAAGCTGGTATAGTAGGTGGTGCACAAGATCAGTATGCTGCTACATTCGGTGGTTTTAATTTTATGGAATTTCATGATAATAAAAAAGTAATTGTTAACCCTTTAAGGATTAAACGTTGGATTGTAAGCGAACTTGAATCTAGAATAGTTTTGTATTTTACAAATATAACAAGGGAAGCAAAAGATTTAGAAGAACATAAGAAAGGTAAATTAGGTGATGAAAAATCTTTGCAAGCGATGCATAGTATAAAGCAAGATGCTATAGGTATGAAGGAAGCTTTATTGAAAGGTGAATTTGATAATATAGCAAATATACTTGGTAAATCATGGCAATCTAAAAAAACTGTAGCAGGCATTGTATCCAACGATGAAATAGAAAGAATTTATAACATTGCAATGCAAAACGGAGCATATAGCGGAAAGACTAGTGGAGCAGGTGCTGGTGGGTTTATGTTTTTTATGATAGACCCCATTAAGAAATATGATTTAATAAAAATCTTAAATAAAGAGCAAGGATATATTGCTGATTTTCATTTTGTAGAAGAAGGAACTAGATCGTGGAAAATATAAATAATTATATAAAAGAACATATTTTTGATTCAATAAAAGTTAAGCAAGAAATATTAAGCAGTGCTTGCGTAATTGAAGAAATTAAAAAAGCTGCATTAGAAGTATTAAATGCTTATAAAAATAATAAAAAAACTTTACTAGCAGGCAATGGAGGTAGTGCAGCTGATGCTCAACATATTGCAGGAGAATTTGTTAGTAGATTTTATTTTGATAGACCTGGAATTCCTTCTATTGCATTAACTACAGATACTAGCATTTTAACAGCTATAGGAAATGATTATGGGTATGAAAATTTATTTTCAAGACAAATACAAGCTAATGGTGTTGCTGGCGATATTTTTATAGCTATTTCAACTAGCGGTAACAGTAAAAACATTTTGAAAGCTCTAGAGGTATGTAAAGAAAAAGATATAAAAACGATAGGGTTGACCGGAAGTAATGGAGGTTTAATGAATAATTTGTGTGATATTATAATTAAAGTTCCATCTAATTGCACTCCCAGGATTCAAGAATCTCATATTTTAATAGGACATATTATTTGTGCTATTGTAGAAGAAGAGATGTTTGGTAAAGGGTTTTAGTGGAGGCTATAATTTTAGCGGGTGGATTTGGCACAAGATTACAAAGTGTAGTTTCTGATGTGCCTAAACCAATGGCGCCTATTAATGGTAAGCCATTTTTAGAATATATTTTACTGTATTTAAAAAAATATGGCATTAATAAAGTTGTTTTGGCAGTCTCATATAAAAAAGATATTATTAAAAATTATTTTAAAGATTCTTTTTCTGGTATTAAAATTATATATAGCGAAGAAAATGAACCATTAGGAACTGGTGGAGCAGTAAAACGAGCTTTAGAAAATATCGAAAGAAGTAATGTGTATGTTTTGAATGGTGATACATTTTTTGATTTTAATATTTCTAATATGAGTATTAAAAACAGCAAAATACAAATTGCTTTGAAGAAAATGTACGATTTTGATAGATATGGTTGTATTTGCGTGGATGATTTAGGGGTGGTTAAGAGTTTTCATGAAAAAAAATATACCAAAAGTGGCTATATAAATAGTGGGATATATTTAATTGACAAGTATATATTTGAAGATTTTAATTTAAATATAAAATTTTCTTTTGAAAATTTTTTAGAAGAAAATATTAAAAAATTGCAAATAGAAACTATTGTTGGAGAAGGTTATTTTGTTGATATAGGTATTCCTGAGGACTATAAAAAAGCTTTTTGTTATTTATATTAGTTATTAAAATTATTATTAAAATAATATTTATTGATCTAATTTTTATGTTGGATAAGTTTATGAATGGCTAAAATAGATTTGCAAATTAATTTTAATTTTAAATTTAAATATCTAGGATATAAAATAATAACTCCAGCTATTAGTTCGTTGATGCTTAGGTTTCTACTACGGCGAGATAGGATTTCTGGGCTTATATTTTTATCAATTGTAAGCCCCCATCCAGCATAAAATGGAGCTCCGTAAGTTACCACTACTTTATCACGAATTAATGCATCATATCCTGCTGTTGATGTGATAGTATGCACTTCATCACAAGCTTTTATGCAGCTATCTATGCTAATATCAGTTATGATTTCATCGCAATATTTTAAGATAATTTTCTCATCATTAAGCCCCTTGCGATTACCAGCTACTACATCGGGATGAACCTTGTAGATTATATAGGCATTTGGATTTTCAATTTTTACTTGTTTGATTAATCTTAAAGTATCATATCCCAAGCCACCACATTTGATAGATGCATCATCTTCTACTTGTGCTGGAATAAGTATTGTTTTTTGTTCTCTTTTTTGTAGTTCTTTATGCTTTAAACAATTGTATTTAGAAAAAGAATTATCTAAGATTAACTTTCTAATCTCTTTTGCTTCTTGTATTAATTCATCATTAAAATCAGTATTTTTTAGGATATATTCTAATCTACTTGGAAGTTGAGGGTCAAAATAAATTCCCATATCATCAACTACTAATGAGTATGCTTTAGTAAGGTTTGAGCCAAGTCCAATTGAGCGTATAAAACCATCTTCTACTATGCTAACATTCTTAAAATACTTTTCGAGTTCATCTTTATCATATTTTTTACCCCATATAAATGCTTTATCGTTTTCTGTAACCTTATACCGCTTTAAAGTACTTAAAGAGTTCATGAAAATTATTTTATTATCAAATGATTTAAAAAAATGCTTTGTATGAGCTCTTTTCCATAAGGAAAACCCAAAGAAAAATAATCTCCCTGAATTTGCCTTATAAATTTCTCTAAATTGCACTATGGTTTTCATAGTATCAAAAATATCTGAAATATCTTCAGAGTAGGGATTATAATATTTCGTATATAAAAAATACATAGCATAAAATATTTCTTCAATATTTCTTATTTTTATTCTACGCTCACATTTTTGTTTATCTTTTGTAATTCCCCATCCTGCATAAAAAGGCATTCCATAGCACACACATTCACACCCGCAAAGTAAAGCTTCAAACCCCATTGTTGAAGTTTTTGTATAAACCTTTTTAAAGTTTTTAAGTAAAATTATTGGATTATAACTATCGCTTATAATCTCACACTCTTGTGGAATTTCATTTATGTTTATATCACTTTGTTTTTTGCTATTTAGTGTATCTGGATGAATTTTTACATAAATTTTAGAACTAGGGTTTTCCTTAATTGCGTCTTTAATCATATCAAGTGAATTAATATTATTAGCTAAACCATATTTAAGTGATAGATCATTTGCACTCTGTAAAATCACTAAAACATTATCTTTATTCCCTAATTTAAATTCTTTGTAAGCATTGTTATATTTGCTTATATTATTATCTACTAGATATTTGATAGCTTTTCTTGCTTTTTGTAATTCATCTTCGTTAAACTCGTAAGTATTCAAAATATTTTCTAATCTACTTGGAGTGGTTGCATCATAATAAATCCCAATATCATCAAATACTAGTGAAAAGCTATTTTTATCATTAATGCCAAGTCCTAAAGAGCGAATAAGCCCATCTTCAAGTAAGCAAAATTTAGCATTATTTTTTTTAGCTAAATTCTTGGCTATTTTGCCACTTTCCTTTCTTCCCCAGCCATAATAAACACCATTGCAACTTGCATCACACCAAGAAAGATTTAAAAAGTTTTTAACATTTTTACGAAGTTTATATTGTTTAAAATATCTAATTAACATAGGATAAAAACCCCTTTTTTAGGGGTAAAAATTATTTTTTACTTTCTTTTAGTGCAATGTGTAATTCATTTAGCTGAGCATAAGCAACTTTACTTGGTGCATCAGTCATTAGACATTGCGCTCTTTGAGTTTTAGGGAATGCTATTACATCTCTAATTGAGCTAGATTTTGTAACTAGCATTAATAATCTATCAAGCCCTATTGCAAATCCACCATGACTAGGTGCTCCGTAGCTTAATGCGTCTAGTAAAAAGCCAAATTTTTCTTTTTGTTCATCTTCGCTAATTCCAAGTAATTTAAATACTTTTTGTTGAATATCGCTTCTATGAATCCTTATACTTCCACCACCAAGCTCAACTCCGTTTAATACTATATCATAAGCAATAGAATTTATTTCATCAATTGGTGCATCGATATTTTTTGGCATTGTGAATGGATGGTGCATTGCCGAATAGCTTCCATCATCATTTTGCTCAAACATAGGAAAATCAACAACCCATAAAAACTCAAATTTATTTTCATCAATAATCTTTAATTCATTCGCTAAGAATAATCTAAATCTTCCCATATAATCTAAAACGGTTTTTTTAGCACCAACGCCAAAGAATACTACATCTCCTACACTAAAATCAGCTTTTTCTTTTAAGAAATTTATAAGTTCAGCACCTTCATCATCAAAAAATTTAGTTAATGGTCCTTTTGGTCCATCTTCTTTCATTTGAATAAATGCTAGACCTTTAGCGCCAAATTTTCTAACATATTCTTCAAATCCTTGCATTTGGCGTTTTGAAAAAATATTATCTCCATTTTTAACAACAATTGCTTTTACACGATTTTTCTTAGCATCTTTTGCAGGTTCGCTAAAAATAGTGTTATTTGACTTTGCAAAAATGTGTGCAACATCAATCATCGGCATATCAAATCTTAAATCAGGCTTATCACTTCCATAAAGCTCCATTGCTTCATTATAGGTCATTCTTTTTACATTTTGTGGCATTGTAATGCCAACACTTGCAAATGTTTCTCTTAAGAAAGTTTCAGCATTTTGCATAACCATTTCTTGGTCGCAAAAACTCATCTCAACATCTATTTGAGTAAATTCAGGTTGTCTATCAGCTCTTAAATCTTCATCTCTAAAGCATTTTGCAATTTGAAAGTATTTATCAAACCCAGCAACCATTAAAAGTTGTTTGAATAATTGTGGGCTTTGTGGTAACGCATAAAATTCGCCTTCATGTACACGAGATGGAACTAAATAATCTCTTGCACCTTCAGGTGTAGCTTTTGTTAAAATTGGAGTTTCAACTTCCATAAAGCCTAATTTTGTTAAAGCATTTCTAGCTGCTGTTGTAATGATTGAACGCTTTTTAAAATTATCTAATAATTTAGGATTTCTAAGACTTAAAAATCTATATTTTAGTCTTAATTCTTCATTAACATTTAAATCATTTATATCAAAAGGTAGCGCTTTTGCACTATTAATTAGTTCAATTTCGCTACATACTATTTCAATTTCTCCGGTTTTTAGTCTTGGATTTACTAAACCTTCGCCTCTAGCTCTAATCTTACCTTTAGCACTTATTACATACTCATCTCTTAAGCTACTTGCTATTTCGTGAGCATTTTTGTTTATTTCAGGGTCACATACTAATTGAATAATACCTTCTTTATCTCTTAAATCTAAAAATACAACTCCACCATGGTCGCGGTAGCTATTTACAAATCCAGCTACAACTACTTCTTCATCAATGTTTTTAATGCTAAGCTCAGTGCTATAATGTGTTCTCAATTTCTTTCCTTAACATGAATTTTTATTAAATTAATTGATTTTTACTCAAAAATTGTAAATTTATAATAAAAAGAATAAGAAAAGATTATGAAAAATAAAGAAATTAAAAAAATAATTATATTTTGCAAATTAGGTTTAGAAGATAGTTTGGAATTAAATAATATAAAAAATTATCTTAATAGTAAAAATATTGAATATTTAATATATATAAATGATAGAAAAAACGAAATAGAATTTGATTTAGAAAATGTGGGATTATTAATATCCTTAGGTGGAGATGGAAATATAATTTCAGCTTGTAGATATCTAGCAAATTCTAATATTCCTGTGTTTGGAGTAAATGCCGGTAATTTAGGCTTTTTAACGGAGTTTAAAACTACAGAATTTGAAACCGGTATGAATGAGTTTTTAAGTGGTTCATATAAACTTGAGCGACCATTTTTACTAAGTGTTCAAATAAAGCTAAATAATGGCAAAATCTTACAAAAATATGCTTTTAATGACGCAGTATTTAATAGAGCAAATCATTTATTATTAGCGGATATAAAAACTAGTTTTAAAGGAGATATTTTTAATAACTATAATGCCGATGGGCTTATAATCTCCACTCCTTCAGGCTCAACTGCTTATAATCTTAGTGCAGGCGGCTCAATTATTTATCCATTAAGCCGTGTTTTTATGCTAACTCCAATTTGTTCTCATTCGCTTACTCAAAGACCAATAGTATTACCTAAAAGTTTTTTTATTGATGTTATGAGTGCAAATTGCACTTTAAGTATAGATGGGCAAGAAGTATTTAATAAAGATGAATTTAAAAGCGTTAGAATAGGGCTTAGTAATGTAAGAGCAAATATCATTAGGCGTAAAAATAGCTCTTTTTTTAGGGTTTTAAATGAAAAGCTTAATTGGGGAGAAGTAAGATGATAGAAAGATTATATTTTACAAATAATATAACTTTTGATGAACTTAACTTAGAATTTAAAAATGGTCTTATAGTTTTTACAGGTTCTAGCGGAGCTGGAAAATCAGTGATTTTTAAAAGCATATTAGCAGTTTTTGGAATTTTTGAAAGCAGTGCAAGTCTTTTAGAAATTAGCATAGATGATAAGATAAATGATGAAAGTATAGAAAATTCTAATCCTAATGTTTTTAGGGTTAAAAAGGATAAAGTTACTAGATATTTTATAAACAATCAAGCAGTTTCAAAAAAGATTATGAGTGAGCTAAATGCTAGTAATATTCGCTATTTATCGGCTAAAAATTATGATGATTTTGAGCCAAATTATTTATTAAAAATGTTAGATTTAATCATAGTTAAAAAAGAACAAAATTATGAAAATACTTTAAATGAATATAAAAATAATTTTAAAAAATTAGATGAATTAGAAAAAGAATACAAAAAATTATGTGAAGATGAAAATAAAATCAATGATTTAAAAGAATTATTAAGCTTAGAAATTAAAAAAATTAAAGATATAAATCCAAAAATAGGCGAATATGAAAAATTATTAGATATTAAAACCAAGCTTTCAAAAAGAGATAAAATAGAACAAGCTTTAAGAAAATCAGAAGGCATTTTTGCTTATGAGAGTAGTGTTTTAGAACTTTTAAGATTAGCTAATATTGATAGTGAATTTTTTGTAAGTGCTATGAATGAATTAAATGATATTTATAATGATTTAAATAATGACAGTAGTGAGTTAGATATTGAAGAGATTTTAAATAGATTAGAAAAGCTTCATTATCTAGTAAAGCGTTATGGAAGCGTTGAAGATGCGTTAAATATACTCAAAGATAAAGAAAAAGAATTAAATATTTATGAAAATATTGATTACGAAAAAGACAATATTGAAAAAGAGCTTAAAACTCTAAAAAATAAGCTTATAAGCGATGCGAAAGCTATATCAAAAATAAGATTAATTTACCTTAATGAACTTGAGTGTAAAATTAATGATTATCTAAATTTGTTATACTTAGACAAAATTGCTCTTAGGTTAGTGGAATTTGAACTAGGAATTAACGGCATAGATAGATTTGAAATCAGTCTAAATAAAGCAGGTTTTAAAGAGATTAGCTCGGGCGAGTTAAATAGATTAAGACTTGCATTTTTAGCTAGTTTTGCTGATTTTATTGATTATGCGAATGGTTATATATTTTTAGATGAGATAGATGCTAATTTAAGCGGAAAAGAGGCTATTAGTATTGCAAATGTAATTAGTAAATTAAGTAAGCATTATCAAATATTTGTAATAACTCATATGCCTTGGATTTGTGCAAAAGCAAATCAGCATTTTTTAGTAAGTAAAGAAAACAATAAAAGCTTTGCAAGAGAGCTTAGAAAAGATGAAGTAGCAAATGAACTTGCAAGAATGATTAGTGATGAGAATATCAGCCAATCAGCCTTAGATTTTGCAAAAACCATATTAGAAGGAAAAGAATGAAATTACTATTAGTAGATGACAATAAGATGTTAGCTAAAGCAATAGCAAAAAAAGTTAGTGGCGCATTAAATTGCGAATTTGATGTAGCTTATGATTTTGCAGAGGCTAAAGAGTTGCTAGATAATAATCAGTATTTTGCTGCATTACTTGATTTATGTTTGCCTGATGCTATGCATGGTCAAGTTGTTGATTATGCTCTATCTAAGAAAATTCCAAGTATTATTCTAACTGGACTTGATGATGACGCTACAAGAAAAAGTTTTATGGATAAAGACATTGTTGATTATGTGCTAAAAGAAGGTAGCGAATGTGTTGATTATATAATAGATATTATTGAACGCTTACAAAGAAACGAAAATACAAAAATTATAGTGGCTGAAGATTCAATGGCTATGAGAAATATTATTAAAAATATTTTGCAAGCTTACAAATTCCAAGTTTTCCCAGCAGCTCACGGAGCTGAAGCATTAGGATATTTAGAACAACACCCTGATGTAAAACTTATTTTAACAGACAAAGAAATGCCAGCAGTTTCTGGTGAAGAGCTTATAAAAGAAGTTAGAAAATCTTATAATAAAAATCAATTAGGAATAATAGTTTTAACAGCTCACGGAAGTGATGATGTTGGTGCTAGAATGCTAAAAACCGGAGCAAATGATTTTATTCAAAAGCCATTTTCAAGAGAGAATATTATTTGTAGGATTAATAATAGTATAGATTTAATTTATTATTCAGAACAACTAAAAGAAAGTGCTGAAAAGGACTTTTTAACAAAATTAAATAATAGAAAAAGCTTTTTTGAGGCTAGCAAAGAATATTATTCAAAAATCAATGATGATGTTGATTTTGCTGTATTAATGATAGATATAGATAAATTTAAAAACATTAACGATACACTAGGTCATGCTGCAGGAGATAGCGTTATTGTTCAATGTGGTCAGACTCTACTTGAACAAGTTAAGGGCGGGGATATGGTTGCTAGATTTGGTGGCGAAGAATTTTGTTTATTAATTAAAAATATTAAGAAAGAAGACGCTATTAAAATGGCAGTGAAAATTAGAAGTGCAATTAAATCAACTCCTGCTATGTATCTTGATAAACCAATTAATTTCACAGCTTCAATAGGAGTTGCAGTAGGCTCTAAAAAATCAGAAATAGAAGAAATGATTAAAAAAGCTGATGAAGCTTTATACGACGCTAAAAGAAATGGTCGTGATAGAGTTGAAGTTTATGAAGGCGAATAATAGTGATAATTGATACTCATACGCATTTAGATGATGAAAGATATGATAATATCTTAGATGAAGTTTTGCTTAATGCTAGCAATGAAGAAGTAAAACTTCATATTATTCCAGGTGCTGATATAAAAACATTACAAAAAGCTCGTGATATTTCACATAAATATGATAATGTATATTTTGCTGCTGGAGTTCATCCTTATGATATACAAGATTTTGATTTAGACTACTTAAAGAGTTTTTTAGAAGATAGTAAATGTGTTGCAATAGGAGAATGTGGTTTAGATTATTATAAAAATCCTAGCGAAGAAGAAAAAAAGCTACAAAAAGAAGTATTCAAAAAACAGATTGAACTATCAATTGAAAGAAAACTACCATTAATAATACATATAAGAGACGCAAATGCTGATTCTTTAGAAATATTAAAGGCTTATAAAGAAGCTTTTGGAGTATTGCATTGTTTTAATGCAAGTCCAATTCTATTGGAATTAAGCGATAGATTTTATTATGGAATTGGAGGAGTGCTTACATTTAAAAATGCAAAAAACTTAGTTGAAATCTTACCTAAAATCAAAACAGATAGATTACTTATAGAAACTGATTCACCTTATCTTACCCCGCATCCACATAGGGGGACTTTAAATGAGCCAAAATATTGCAAATTGGTTGCACAAAAAATGGCAGAAATACTAAATAAATCAATTGAGGAGATAGAAGAACTTACAACAAATAACGCAAAAAAATTATTTAAAGGATTAATTTGAAAAAATTTATATTATTAATAGTTACAAGTATTTGTTTATATGCGAATTTTTCAGTAGATAAATACGATAAACAAGAAAAAATCTTAAAAAGTATTGATGTAGATTTAAGATATTTACAAGACCAATCTTTTATGGAAATTTTTTATGATATGAGTGAAAGAGAAGTGCTTTATTTTACAAAAGTATTGAATGCAGCTAATATGAATATTCCAATTATTAAAGCAATTTTAAAAAAAGAAGGTGTTCCTGATGTTTTTTTATATCTTGCTATGGTTGAGAGTAATTTTAAAACAGATGCTAAATCTGGAGTAAAAGCTACAGGTGTTTGGCAATTTATGGAACCTACTGCTAAGAATTTTGGTCTAAAAATTGACAAATTTATTGATGAAAGAAAAGATGTTGTAGCTGCTAGCGTTGCTGCTGCAAAATATTTGCATAGGCTAAAAGATGAATTTGGTAAATGGTATTTAGCTATTTTTGCTTACAATTGTGGAAATGGCTGTGTTAGAAAAGCTATTAAAAATGCAGGTAGTGATGAATTAAGTGTATTATTAGATGAAGACCAAAAATATTTACCTAAGGAAACAAGAAGATTTTTCAAAAAGATTTTAAGTACTAGTTTAATAGCAGAAAATGATATTGCTAAGTATGGTGATATTTATTTGTTAAATCAAGTTATGGCACTTAATATAGGCAAAGTTGATGTAAAACCAAAAGAGAGTTTATCATCAATTGCTAGAAAAGCTGGGATTAGCTTAAGTGAATTTAAAGATTTAAACCCACAATTTAAAGGCGATTTTGCACCACCTTATAATTATTATGCTTATTTACCAATAGAAAAGATAGCAGCTTATAAAGATAACTCAAATCCTATTAAGTATGCTAAAAATAATGTAAAAAATGTAATAAGCTATAGGGTAAAACAAGGTGATACAATATATGCAATAGCTAAGAAAAATGGTGTTTCTACAAATGCTTTAAGAGCTTATAATAATTTAAAAGATGATAGAATTGGAATTAATCAAACCTTATTAATTCCTGTATTAGTATATGATGATAGTAAGGAGGCTAAAAATTGAAAAAATATTTAGTTTTCGTTAGTTTTTTATTTTTATTTGCTGCTTGTTCAACTACAAGTAGCTTAAACCAAAATTATAATTATGGAGTAGCTAAACCAAATACTCCAGCTACAATGAGACCTTATACGATAAATGGTAAGACTTATTATCCAAGTAAGGTTGATATTGGAGATACTGAAACTGGCATTGCTAGTTGGTATGGTCCAGGTTTTCATGGTAAAAAGACTTCAAATGGAGAAACTTTTAATACAAATTCTATGACAGCAGCTCATAAAACTTTACCTATGAATACAATGGTTAGAGTTGATAATTTAGAAAATGGAAAAAGTGTTGTAGTAAGAGTTAATGATAGAGGGCCATTTGTTGCTGGAAGAATTATTGATTTATCAAATCGTGCAGCGCATGAAATAGATATGACTAAAAAAGGCACTGCAAAGGTAAAATTAACTATATTAGGCTTTAATCAAGACAATATTAAACCTCAAATATCTAATACAAATTCCAACATTCAAAATAGTGTAAATAGTATTATGGGTGGAGATTTTATGATACAAATAGGAGCATTTAAAAGCTCTGCAAATGCTTATAATTTAGCAAAAAGATATGCAAATTATAAAGGTTATACAAGTAAAGTATTAAATTCTAGCGATGGATTTTATAGAGTGTTTTTAAAAGGCTTTAGAAGTGAAGAAGAAGCAAAGGATTTTATAAACTTAGCTAATTTTCTAGGTTCATTTATATTTAGGGAGTAAGAATGATTAAATTAGTTATTTTAGATATTGATGGATGTTTAAGTGATGGTAAAATTATTTATTCTCCTAATGCTGATTTGATTAAAGAATTTAATGTAAAAGATGGAGCTGCTATTTTAAAAGCTAAAGAATTGGGTATAAAATTTGCAATTATTACAGGAAGAAGTTCTGAAGTTGTTTTAAATAGGGCAAGAGATTTAGGCATTGAATATGTATATTGTGGTATTAAAGATAAGCTAAGTTGTGCTAAAACACTACTGAAAGATTTAAATATTACTTTTGATGAAGTTGCTGCAATAGGGGACTATTATAACGATTTAGACCTTTTAAAATCTGTTAAGCTACCTTTTATTCCTAAAGATGGGGCAAAAATTTTTGGAAGAATTTTAAATACAAAAGGTGGATATGGTTGTGTGCATGAAATGCTTGAAATTATTGTAAAAGAAAATAATCAATTAAAGCAGTGGATTAAGTGTTAATAAAAACTTTTAATATTATTTTAGTTTCTATGCTATCTATGCTTTTTTTTATAATAATACAAAAGCCTTATGATATTGATAAGATGAATTATCAACTTGATTTTAAAAGCCTTGAAGCTAATGACATTATTGGTTATGAGCTTAGTAATAAGCTTGAAAAAATAGCTTATGCTAAGCAATATTACAAAATAAATAATCAAGATAATTTGATTAATTTAAGTATAAATGATTTAGAAAAGCATTTAAGTAGCAATAAAGCAACTAAAGAAAATAATATTATAGTATTAAATGGCGATGTCAAATATAAAGATAATCTAATTAAGCTTGAAAGCGATGTATTAAATTATTCAATAAATGAAAAAATCTTAAGCTCTTTGAGTAAAACTAAAGTAACTTATAATAATAGTTTAATTAATGCTAATTCTTTTAGTTATAATTTAAATTCTTCAGATTTATTATTAAAAGAGGTTGATTTATGTATAGAAAAATAGTTATTTTATTATTATCGTTATGTAGTTTATATGCTGAAAAAATTGAGATTAATGCAAAAATTTTTGAAGGTAATAAAGATAATCAAACTGGGGTATTTAGTAAAGATGTTAGTATAAGGCAAGGTAAAGATTATTTAAATTGTCAAATATTGACAATAAGAACAAATAAGGATAATAAAATTGCTAGCTATGAAGCACAATATGTAACAAGTTTTTCTATAAGTTTAAATAAAGATAATTTCAAAGGCAAAGCAGATAAGATTGTTTATGATGTAAATAAAAATACTTATGAGCTTATAGGGAATGTTAAAATTACAGAAAATAACAAAGAATTATCAGCAGATTATATTTATATAAACCAAAATGATGGAACATATAAAGTAAAAAGCGATAAAGCTAATAAGCCAGTTAAATTAATTTTTGAGATAGCAAAATGAATATAGTAAGTGCAAAATTTTTAATATCTTGTGAAAAATATTTTCAAACACAAGAATATAATTTAGGTGAAATTGCTTTTTTAGGTCGTTCTAATGTAGGTAAAAGCTCTTTAATAAATGCTTTAGCAAATCACAAAGGTCTTGCAAAATCATCTTCAACTCCAGGAAAAACTCAATTAATTAATTTTTTTGAAGTTACATTTGCGGATAAAAACAAATTGATTTTAATAGATTTACCAGGTTTTGGATATGCAAGGGTTTCTAAGGATAAAAAAGCTGCTTGGAACAAGAATTTAAATGAATTTTTACAAAAAAGAAAAGAAATAAAATGCTTTATTCATTTAATAGACTCAAGACACGATGATTTAGATATAGATGAAGGTGTTTATGAATATTTACAAGATTTTATGAATGAAAATCAAATTTATATAAAGGTTTTTACAAAAATTGATAAATTAAATCAGAGTGAATTTTCAAAACTAAAATCAAAATATAAAGATGCAATTTATGTATCAAGTGCTAGTAAAAAAGGTATAGATAAATTGCAGGAAAAAATATATGAGTTTATTAAATGAAAGAACGAGTTGGGTTAAGCTATTATATAACAATATTTGTTTTATTTTTTTACCAATTACTATGCTCTATTACATTTTTTTTACCACCTTTACTCGGGGTTTTTTTTGTATTTTTGATTATACATTTTAAAAAAAGTGGTTTTGATAAAACTAGCTTGCTTATTATTTTATATCTATGTCTTATTGAAATAACCCACGGATTAGTGCTGTTTAGCACTACAATAGCGTTTTTAATATTTTTTTATTATTTTTATGATAAGTTGATTTACAAACTTAAAAATAGGGATATTTTGATAATTATTTTTATAATATTTGTATATTTTATAGATATATTTTTAAATTTATTATTTTCTTATTTATTTGAACTAGAAGTGCTTAAATTAAGCAATATTTTTATTTATTATATATGCCTTGAATCTTTATTATCAATTATTTTGTTTAGAGGTATTGTGTGAGATTAAAATTTGTAATTTTTGTAATATTGTCATTTTTTATAATGCTACTTTCTAGGGTATATTGGCTTAGTATTTATAGCAATGATTATTATGAAGAACTAGCACAAAAGAATTCAACCAAAGAAGAATTAATTCCGCCTATTAGAGGGATAATATTAGATAGAAATAATACCCCATTAGCTGTTAATCAGCTCGGATTTTCAATATCTTTAAAACCACATTTAAGTAGTAATTTATTAGATGTAACAACTAATAAAATTCTAAAATGCTTTAGTGATTTAGATATTGATAAAATTATTAAAATATATAAAAGAGAAAATAGCTATTACAATCAAGATGAAATAGAAATTATAGATTTTATAGAGTATGAGAAGATAAATCCTTGTTATTTTGAGCTGAATTTAGATGATAATATATTAATAAAACCAAGTGTTAAAAGACTATATCCATTTAATTCTTTAGCAAGTCATATAATAGGCTATGTGGCAAGGGCAAATGCTGAAGATATGGTAAATAATGATGTTGTAAAAGTTACAAAAAAAATTGGAAAAACAGGCATAGAAAAATATTATGATGATATATTACAAGGCACGCCTGGCAAAAAAGTTACAAAAGTAAATTCCATTAATCAAGAAGTAGAAGAAATTGAGTTTAAAAAACCAATTATGGAAAATGACATAAAACTCACTATTGATATAAGAATGCAGCAGTACTTAGATGAATTGTTTAAAAATATTAGTGGTTCAGCAGTTGTTTTAAATATTGAAGATGGCTCAATTATTGCAGCAGGTTCTTATCCAGAGTATGATTTAAATCCTTTTGTTACTGGAATTTCACAAAACGAATGGGATATGATGATACAAGATTTAGACCACCCATTTACAAATAAGATTATAAATGGTCGTTATCCACCAGGTTCGGTTGTCAAAATGGGCGTAGGCTTATCGTTTTTGCAAAGTGGTAAAATAGATACTAATACTACTTTTACTTGTTCTGGTTCTTTTGATTTTGGTGGTAGAAAATTTAGATGCCATAATGTATATGGGCATGGGGTTATGGATTTAAGAACTGCTATTAGGTCAAGTTGTGATGATTATTTTTATAAAGGCAGTTTAAAAGTTGGAATAGCTGATATAAGTGCAAGTTTATATAAGCTTGGATTTGGTAGAAAAACAGATATTGATTTACCACTTGAGAGTGTTGGTATATTACCAAATAAAGTATGGAAAAGTTCAAGATATAACCAGCCTTGGTATCAAGGTGAAACTTTAATTACTAGCATAGGGCAAGGTAATTTCCTAGCAACTCCAATGCAAGTAGCAGTCTATACAGCAAAATTAGCTAGTGGATATGAAATAAAGCCACATTTTGTAGATGAAATAAATAAAGAAAAAGTTGAAATTGTTAAAAAAGATATTTTTACTCAAAGCGAACAACAAGATTTAAAATATATTAGAGCAGCTATGTATGATGTAGCAAATACACCTAAAGGCACAGGATATAAACCTTTATTAGAGAGTAAAATCACATTAGCAGCCAAAACAGGCACAGCGCAAGTTGTAGGGATTTCTCAAAGTGAAAAAAAGCGTATGAAAGAAGAAAATATGGAATATTACACAAGAAGCCACGCTTGGATGAATGCTTATGGACCTTATGAAGAGCCAAAATATGCTGTGGTTGTTCTAGTTGAGCATGGAATGCACGGAGGTGCTACTTCTGGGCCAATTGTTGCAAAAATATTTAATAAATTATTAGAATTAGGCTATATTGATGAGCAATATCAAAAGGGATTTAAAAAACATAAATGATATTTCAAATTCTAAATGTATTAAAGATAAATTATTATGATTAGCCTATTTTTTTGCAAGGATTTATATGTTTAGAGCATTTTATTTATCTAAAAAATGGTTTTTATGGTCTTGGGGCGGGAGTTTGCTTATTTTACTTGCAATTTTTTCTCAAACCTTACTTAATGTACAAATCAATAATTGGTATAAAGATTTTTATAATCTCTTACAAGCAGCACCACAAAATAGCACTTACGAGCAGTTTTTAAGTGGCTTGAGTGATTTTTTATTTATAGCTTTACCTTATATTTTAATAGCTACATTAACAGCGTTTTTTTCTAGGCATTTTGCTTTTGCTTGGAGAGAAGCTATTACATTTGCTTATCTTAAGGCTTGGCGTAAGAATAATGATTATATAGAAGGCTCATCACAGCGTATCCAAGAAGATATATATAGATTTGCAAAAATCGTTGAGAGCTTGGGTGTTGATATTATAAAGGCTTTTATGACCCTGATTGCCTTTTTGCCTATTTTATATACTTTAGGGGCTAATTTGGTTTTACCTATTTTTAATTTTCAATCAGGTTTAATTATGTGGGCTTTATTAACAAGCGTTGGTGGTCTTATTATATCTTGGTTTGTTGGAATTAAACTTCCTAATCTTGAATATAACAATCAAAAAGCCGAAGCTGCTTTTAGAAAAGAATTAGTTTATGCAGAAAATGATAGAACCAATCACGCATTACCAGAGCAAATGTTTGAGCTTTTTACAGGGCTTAAGTTTAATTACAAAAGATTGTTTTTGCACTATGGATATTTTGATGTTTGGCTATATTTATACGAGCAATTTATGGTGATTTTTGCTTATTTGATAGTAGGGCAAAATTTATTCTTAGGAATAATTGCCCTAGGTGTTTTAGTTCAAATCAATAATGCTTTTAGTAGTGTTCGCTCAAGTTTTAGTGTTCTTACTAAAAATTGGACAACTATTACAGAATTAAGAAGTATTCACAAGCGTTTAAAAGAATTTGAAGAGCATATTAATTTTAAAATTAATTCTTAATTTATGTTATTTTGAATTAATTTTATTTGTATAAACTAATGGCATTTTTTAATTTTTAATAAAGGTTATTAATGAATTTTTTACAAAATCAAGCTTTAAAATATACTTGCAATTTTCTTAACAAAGAGCTTAAGTCTAAGTTTAATTTTAAAAATGAAGTTAATTTAGAAAAATCTAAAGATGGTAAAAAGGTAATGCTATATATTCATGTTCCGTTTTGCCATACTTTTTGTCCTTATTGTAGCTTTCACAAATTTGCTTATGATGAAGAATTATGTAAAGAATATTTTAAAACTTTAAGAATTGAATTACAGCAATTTAAGGATTTAGGATACGATTTTAATACACTTTATGTTGGTGGTGGAACTACTTTAATCAATGAAGCAGAACTTATAAAAACACTTAGTTTATGTAAGGATTTATTTAGTATTGAAGAGATTTCTTGTGAGAGTGACCCAAATCATATAAAGCCTGAAGCTTTAAAAGACTTTAAAGGGCTTATTGATAGGCTTAGTTGTGGGGTGCAGAGTTTTGATGATGAAATTTTAAGAAAAGTTAATCGTTTAGAAAAGTTTGGAAATCAAAAAGAATTAGTAAAAAAATTAGAATTAGCTAATGGTATTTTGCCAACTTTTAGTATTGATTTGATTTTTAATTTTCCATCACAAACAAAACAAATGCTAATAAAAGATATTGAATTAGCTAAAAATATTGCTCCATCACAAATTACTTTATATCCACTGATGAAATCTAATCTTACTAAAGAAATAATTGCAGCTAAATTAGGCATAGATAAACAAGATAATGAATATGAATTTTATAAGATAATTTGCGAATACTTTAGTGATTATGAGCAAAATAACTCTTGGAGTTTTTCTAAGGATAGAACTAGTTTTAATGATGAATATGTAAGCACACATCACGAATACATTGGTGCTGGTAGCGGGGCTTTTTCTTTTACAAATAATAAGCTTTTAGTAAATGCTTTTAAATTAGATGATTATAAAGCTAAGGTTTTAGCTGGTAAAAATCAAAAATTAGCTCACATAGATTTTAGTCCTGAAGATAGAATTAATTATATTTTTCTAACAGAGTTTTTTAAGGATAATTTGAATATTAATAATTTTAATTCTAATTATAATTGTGATTTAGAAAAACACTTAGGGCTAAAACTAAAAGCAATGCAGACTATTGGAGCAATTAACATAAATAATGGTATTATTAATAATACTTTTTTTGGTAAATATCTAGCACTTACCTTGATGAAAGAATTTTATATAAATATGGATTTAGTAAGGGCTTATTTTAGAAAGGATTTATAATGAAAAAATATTTATTTTTACTAATAAGCTCAATGCTTTTTGCTAGAGAAAATCCATTTGTGCCTATTGTAAAAATCAATAATCCAAGTCCTATTGAAGAGATAAAGGAATTTAAAAAAACAGCTTTTAGTGTTCCAAGCGATGCTAGAATTTTAAATAAAATGAAACTTATTTATACAAATGTAGATGGAACATTGAAAGAATTTGAATTAGATATTAATGAAGCTCTTGATTGGCATAAAGTTTATATGTTACTTGACGCCCAAGAGCTTACAAACCAAGATAAAGAAGAAGCAAAAACTGAATTAAAAGAAGTTGATAAAATAAAACTTGCATTAAAAAATCAAGAAAATGCTAATGATGACAATTCTAATGTGGAGCAAAATACTACTAAAATTACTGAAGTTAAGAAAGAAGAAAACAAAGAAAATCAAATTAGTAAAACCACAGAATATACACCTTTATCATTAGACATATCAAATAATTTTAAAATAGTTATAGACAAAAAAAATATTTCAATTAAAACAAATAGCGAATTAATTAGGGAATTTAGTTTAAAAAAACCAAATAGAATTGTTATGGATTTTAAAATTAATCCAAGTTTAAAAAATAAATCATTTGAAATAAAAGCTAATTATTTTGATGAAATTTATACTGGAGTTCATAGAAATTTTTATCGTCTTGTAATAAAACTTGATGGTATATATAATTATAATATTGAAAAAAAATCTAAAGAATATTTAATTAAATTACAATAAAAAGGGGTGTTATGAAAAAAATAATTTTTTTAGGTGCTGGATATGCGAACTTATCTTTAATTAAAAGTCTAAGCAAGGAAGATTTAACAAAGGCTGAATTTTTGCTAATTAATAATAATTCATATCATTATAAAACTACAGAATTACATAAAATTGC
Organism: Campylobacter sp. RM9331; assembly: GCF_020137685.1. Taxonomy (NCBI): domain Bacteria; kingdom Pseudomonadati; phylum Campylobacterota; class Epsilonproteobacteria; order Campylobacterales; family Campylobacteraceae; genus Campylobacter; species Campylobacter sp. RM9331. The sequence continues at coordinate 33,898 of NZ_JACGBA010000008.1, read as the reverse complement.
AGCAAATGAGAGTGAAAAAAATATCAAAATTCCTTTAAAAGATATAATTCCTAGTGAAATTGTAATTATTCAAGATAGTGCTATTAAAATTGAAGGAAATAAATTATATTGCAAAAATACTGATTATGATTTTGATGAGATTTATGTAGGTTTAGGTGCTAATAAAAATACTTTTGGTATAGAAGGGCTTGATGAAGCTTATGAAATCGGAACTTATGAAGACGCTTTAAAAACCAAAGAAATTATTTATTCTAATTTAGAAAAATCTGAAAGTATTTATAAAAATATTGTAATTTGTGGAGCTGGATTTAGTGGTGTTGAATTATGTGCTTCTATAGCTCAAGTTTGCAAAAGCAAAGGAATTGATGCAAAAATTAGCATAGTTGAAGCTATGGATGAAATTTTGCCTATGTATAACAAAGATTTAGCAAAAATAGCAAGAAATTATCTTGAAAAATTAGGCGTAAAAGTTTTAACATCTCATAAAATTATTAAAAAAGTTGGGGATAGATTGTATTTAAACAATGAAGATACTTATATAGATTCAAAAAATATAATCTTTACAGCTGGCGTTAAGGGAAATGAAGTTATTAAAAATAGTGTATTTGAAAACAAAAATAATAGAATATTGGTTAATGAGTTTTTACAAGCGCCAAATTATTCAAATTGCTATATTTTAGGAGATTGTTCTTTAATTATGAATAATGATAGACCATTTGCTCCAACAGCTCAAATAGCTTGCAAGCAAGGTAATTATTTAGCAAGAAGTTTAAGTGCTAGATTAAATAATGAAGAATTTAAAGAAACATTTATTTATAAAGACCAAGGAAGCGTTTGTTCTCTTAGTGAAAAATATGCCGTTGCAAGTATTCAAGGCAAAGATTTTAGTGGATTTTTAGCAAAAGTTCTTAAAAAAATCACAGAATTAAAATGGCAATATAAATTATTTGGATTTAAAGGTCTATAAATTTTTAATTCAAATTCTTTTTAGAATTTGAATTAAATTCTACAAAAATATTACGAATTTACACACTTTAAAATAAATTACAAAATTACACACAAATCTTACTCTTTATTAAACTTTAAAATCTAATGTTTGCTTAAAAATAAGGAGAAAGAATGGGAGTTTTAGAAAACTTTAAACAAATTGCAGCAATTCCGCATTGTAGTTTTGATGCAGTTAAATTAAAAGATTTTTTAATTAATTATGCAAAATCAAAAGGTTTTGAAGTATTAGTTGATAAGGCTGAAAATATTTTATGCAAAAAGGGAAATCCTAATATATGTTTGCAAAGCCATTATGATATGGTTTGCGTTGGAGATGCACCTAATATAAATATAATAGAAAGTGATGGATTTATTAAAGCAAATAATTCAACCTTAGGTGCTGATAATGGTATAGGAATTGCCATTATGATGGAAGCTATGAATGAGTTTAGCGACCTTGAATGTTTATTTACCGCTAATGAAGAAGTAGGGCTTATAGGTGCAAATAATTTAGAGCTAAAAATTAGCTCAAAACACTTATTAAATCTTGATAGCGAGTGTGTAGATAGAGTAATAATTGGTTGTGCGGCGAGTTTAATGATGAATGTAAATATTAAGCTAAATTATAAAAACCCTAGTAAAAAATATTTATATGAAGCTCATACTAAAGGCTATAAAGGCGGTCATAGTGGGATTGATATTATTAAAAACATTCCTAGTGCTATTAGTGATTTAGCTTTATTTTTATATAAAAACGATGCTGAATTAGTAAGCTTTAGTGGTGGGGAAAGAACTAATAGTATAAGTGTAAATGCTAAGGCTATTTTTTATAGTGACACTGAACTTAAATCTAGTGAAAATATTGAAATAACCAAGCTTGAGAGTAAAGGCGAAAAAGTAATTCAAGAAGATATTTTAAGTCTAATTGCTAGTTATAAACACGGAGTTTGGTCTTATTCAAGGGATTTAAATATAGTAAAAACTAGCGTAAATCTAGCAATCATTAGTCAAAATAATGATGAATTAAAGCTTGAATTATTTGCAAGAAGTGATAATTCAGCAGATTTAGATGAAGTCTTTTATAAAACCAAAGCACATTTTAATAATTACGAAGCAAAACTACTTGCTAAAGATGAGCCTTGGGAGCCTGTGCCAAATGATTTTACTTATGCAGTGCTTAATTCTTTACAAAAATATAATCCAAAAGCTAGTATGAGTAGTATTCACGCAGGGCTTGAGTGCGGAGTGCTAAAAACTAAGCAAAATGAATTATTATGTGCTTCAATAGGTCCAAATATCCTAAGCCCACATAGTATTTATGAAAGATGTGAGATTAGCACAATAGATATTATTAAAAACACAACATTTGATTTAATTAAAAACTACAAATAAAAGGAGATAAAATGAGTTTTCGTATAGAACACGATACAATGGGTGAAGTTAAAGTTCCTGCAGATAAATTGTGGGCAGCACAAACACAAAGAAGTTTAGAGAATTTCAAAATTGGCACAGAAAAAATGCCTGTAGAATTAATCCACGCTTTTGCGCATCTTAAGAAGTCTTTAGCTTTAGTAAATAATGATTTAGGTAAATTAGACAATGTAAAAAAAGATGCAATCGTTAAAGCTTGTGATGAGATTTTAGCTAATAAACATAATGATGAATTCCCACTTGCTATATGGCAAACAGGTTCAGGCACACAAACAAATATGAACCTAAATGAAGTTATAGCAAATCTTGCTACTAAACTTAGTGGAATGGATTTTACTAAAGAAAAAATAGTCCATCCAAACGACCATGTAAATATGAGCCAAAGCTCAAATGACACATTCCCAACTGCAATGCATATAGTTGCAGTTTTAGAAACTGAAAGGACTTTAATTCCTGCATTAGAAATTCTAGAAAAAACACTAGATAAAAAAGCAAAAGAATTTGAAAATATAATTAAAATCGGAAGAACTCACTTGCAAGATGCAACCCCACTTACTTTAGGTCAAGAATTTAGTGGATATGTATATATGTTGCAAAGCTCAAAAAGACATATTTTAAAAGCACTTGAAGAAGTAAGAGAGCTAACAATTGGCGGAACAGCTGTTGGAACTGGAATTAATGCTCATCCAGAACTTAGTGAAAAAGTATCAGCAAAATTAAGCGAACTTTTAGGCACTAAATTTATAAGTAGTCCAAACAAATTCCACGGACTTACAAGTCACGATGCTTTAGTATTTTTACACGGAGCATTTAAAGCTCTTGCAGCAAATTTAATGAAAATAGCAAACGATATTAGATGGCTTGCAAGTGGTCCTAGATGTGGTTTAGGAGAGCTTAGTATTCCTGAAAATGAGCCAGGAAGCTCAATTATGCCAGGTAAAGTAAATCCTACTCAAAGTGAAGCTTTAACAATGCTTAGCGTTCAAGTAATGGGAAATGATGCGGCAATTGGTTTTGCAGCTTCTCAAGGTAATTTTGAGCTAAATGTATTTAAGCCTGTGATTATTTATAATTTCTTACAAAGTTTAAGATTATTAGCTGATGGTATGATTAGCTTTAATGATAATTGTGCTATAGGAATTACTCCAAATATTGATAAAATTACTCATAATTTAAATAATTCTTTAATGCTAGTAACTGCACTAAATCCACATATTGGCTATGAAAATGCAGCAAAAGTTGCAAAAAATGCTCACAAAAAAGGAATTAGCCTAAAAGAATCTTGCTTAGAATTAGGCTTAGTTAGTGAAGAAGATTTTGATAAATTTGTAGTTCCTGCAAATATGATTAAGCCAAAATGAGAGAATTACTTTTAGCAATAGAAAGTAGCTGCGATGATTCAAGCATCGCAGTTATTAATGTAAATACTTATGAATGTTTATTTTATGAAAAAATATCTCAAGATGAGCATAATGAATTTGGTGGAGTTGTGCCAGAACTTGCATCAAGGCTACATACTGAAGCTTTACCTAAAATATTAGCTAAAACCAAGCCTTTTTTAAACGAATTAAAGGCAATTGCAGTTACTAATGAGCCAGGATTATCAGTATCGCTTCAAAGCGGAGTTGCAATGGCTAAGGCTTTAAGTGTGGCTTTAAATATACCATTAATTGCGATAAATCATTTAAAAGGTCATATTTGTTCTTTATTTTTAGATAAAGAAATAATGAATGATTTTTTAGTTTTGCTTGTAAGTGGCGGTCATACTATGATACTTGAGATTACTAAAGAATATGATATAAATTTAATAGCAACTACAAGTGATGATAGTTTTGGAGAAAGTTTTGATAAAGTTGCAAAAATGCTAGGACTTGGTTATCCTGGTGGGGTATTTATTGAAGAATTAGCAAAAAATGAAAGCAATAATGCTTATGAGTTTTCTTTACCAATCCCAAGTAAAAGTAGGCTTGAGTATTCATTTTCGGGTATTAAAAATCAAGTTAGATTGGCTATTAATGATTGTATGGCAAATAATACTTTAGATACTCAAAAAGCAAATATAGCAGCAGCATTTCAAAGAATTGCTTGTAAGCATATAGTTAATAAATTAAACATAGTTTTGCATAATAAAAATTATAAAGCATTAGGCGTAGTTGGTGGTGCAAGTGCTAATTTATTGCTTAGGTCTAAATTAGATGAAATTTGTAAAAAAAATAATATGCAATTATTATTAGCTCCGCTTAAATATTGTTCTGATAATGCTTTAATGATAGCAAGAGCAGGGGTTATTGCATACAAAAATAAAGATTTTGTAAATATAAGTGATGATATAATAAACCCAAAATCAAAAAATTTTAAAAGGCTTTAATTTAATGAAAAAAATATTTTTATGTTTAGGATTATTAGGTAGTTTATTAGCTAAGGATTATGGTAATTATATAAGTATTGATGAAAATGGTAAAAAAACTGCTAGATGGCATATTTATGAAGAAAATAATGAATTATTTGGCAAAGTTGTTAAATTGTTTGAATATGGCGATGATGAACTTTGTAAATCTTGTGAAAAAACTTATGATTATTTTACTTATGCAGAAGATGCTAGAAAGATGAAAATAGTAGGTGCGCCATTGCTTTATAAATTAAAAAAAGATGGTGAAAATTCTTATAAAAGTGGTTACATAATTGACCCAGAAAGTGGTAAATTATATAGAGCAAATGCAACTTTTAAAGATGATAAATTAATTTTAAGAGGATATGTTGGATTTTCTTTAATAGGAAGAAGTCAGACTTGGATTAAGGAAAAATAATGCAAGAGTTATTAACTCTTGCTAAAAGAGCAGCAAGAATTGCTGGAGATGAAATAATTGATATAAAATACCCTTTAATTAATACAAAACCAGATGGAACTTTAGTTAGTTCAGCTGATTTAAAAGCTAATGAAATCATATTTGATATTTTAGGAAAAAGTAAAATTAATATATGTTCTGAAGAACAGATTTTAGATTATGAAAAAAGAAAAAAAACTTTATTTTGGCTAATTGACCCACTTGATGGCACTAATAACTATTTAAAAAATAGAAAAAATTTTTGCGTTTGTATTAGTTTGATTGAAGATACAAGACCAATTTTAGGTGTAATTTATGATGTTTGCAATAAGAATTTGTATTATTCAGCTAAAAATATGCCAGTTTATAAAAATCAAGAAATCCTAAATAAAGTTAAAAAAGAATCAAATAAGGCTTTAGTATCTTTAAGAAAAGAACAAGATATAAATAATAGTAAAATTCCATTTAGCTACGGATACTCGGCATTAAATATAGGCTCTGCATTAAAGTTTTGTGCTTTATTAGAAGGTGATGCTGATGTATATTTAAGATACGAAAGGCTCAATTCTTGGGATTTAGCTGCTGGGGATTTTTTAATAAATCAAAGTGGTGGATTAATGTTAGGGCTTGATAAACAAAAATTGAATTATAATACGCCCAATTTTTCTTGCAAACCTTTTATAGCGTTTTCAAGTGTATTTAATAAGGATTAATATGAATATTTTTAACACACATAGAATAGTTTTTGAAGGTTCTTCGGTTAGCAAATATTTAAGTGATAATTTAACTTGCATTCAATTTAGTTTAAATGGTGTGATTGATGCGGGATTTTTACCAAAACCAACTGATGATAATTTTATAAAGCATGTTTTTATTTCCCACACTCATTTAGACCATATTTGTGCTATTGCTTTATATGTTGATAATTATTTTTTAAAACTTCAAGATAGTATTTGTATATATGCTAGTAAAGAAAGTATAGATAATCTCAAAGAGCATTTTTTTAACAATAAAATTTGGCCTGATTTTGCAAAGATAAAATTGCCAAATGGAAGTCCTGCTATAGTTTATAAAGAAATTAATGTAGGAGATAAATTATTAATAGATGATATAACAATAGAGCCAGTTAAGAGCTATCATACTGAAGGTAGTTTTGGCTTTATTTTAAGCTATGATAAAGATAGTATATATTTTACTTCAGATACTTATTATCACGATGATATAGTGGAATTAATCAATAAAAGAACTGATATAAGACAAGTAATTGCTGATGTTAGTTTTGATTCAAGTTTAGAAAAATTAGCACAAGATTCAAAACACTTAACTCCAAAATTATTAAAAAAAATACAAGAGCAAGTAAGAGATGATGTGATTTTCCATGTATACCACATTAAATATTGCTTTAAAGATAAAATAGAAGAAGAATTAAGAGAATTTAATATCTTAAAAGATTATGGAATGATTATTAAAAATGGTTCATTTATGCAATTTAATACAAATTATCAAAGTGATATGATAAATGTATTGAAAAGACATAATTTAGACCAAGAACAAAAACTAGAAACCATACTTGAATGCTTTTCTCAAATTTCTAAAAACTCTGATTCTAAAGCCAACCTAAATACCTTAGGCGAAATGGTTAAACAAAACATTCAAGCTGATAGATGTAGTGTGTGGTTTATTGACAATGAAAGAAAAGAATATTATACCTTACACGCTGATGGAGTAGGTGAGATTAGAGTTCCTTTTGGTAAAGGAATAGTAGGTCGTGCAATTGAGACAAAAGAAGCTATTTTAGAAAATAATCCAAAAAGCAATCCGTATTTTGATAGCTCAAATGATGAGAGAACAAAATATAGCACTAAATCAATTTTAGCTATGCCTATTTTAAATAGTGAGCATGAAGTTATTGGGGTATTCCAAGCTTTAAATAAACTTACAGATATTAATAATAATTTTGATAAAGATGATTTAGATTATCTAAGAATTGCAGCTGATTATTCAGGTAAGATTTATGAAGGAATGAAATTCCAAGAAGATATTTTAAACGCTCAAAAAGATTTAATTTATTCAATAGCTGAAATGGTTGAGAGCAAAAGTGAAGAAACAGGAAATCATGTAAAAAGAGTAGGTAAAATAAGCGAAGCTATAGCAAGACAAATGGGATTAAGCGAAGAAGAAGTAACACTAATTAGTTATGGTGCTCCAACTCACGATATTGGTAAGATTGGAATTCCCGATGCTATTTTAAATAAACCTGGAAGACTTGATGAAAAAGAATTTAAAACTATGCAAAAACACGCACAAATAGGATATGAAATGTTGCATAGGTTTAAAGGCAAAATTATGGAAGCAGCAGCAATCATCGCTCACGAACACCACGAAAAATATGCAGGTGGTGGCTATCCAATGGGTAAAAAAGGTGATGATATTCATATTTATGCAAGAATTGTTTCTTTAGCTGATGTTTTTGATGCGCTTGCAAGTGATAGATGTTATAAAAAAGCTTGGCCACTTGATGAAGTTTGCAAATATATTAGTGATAATTCAGGTTTTCAATTTGACCCTAAAGTGGTTGAAGCATTTTTTGCTTGTAAAGAAGAAATATTTGCAATAAAAGAAAAATATGTTGATAAATATATTGATGATAATTTAATGTGATTGTAATTTGTTGATTTTTTAGATTAATCCAAATTAATTTTTCATTGATTTGGATTAATTATTTGCTTTAATTTAAACTATTAATACTTTTTTAAATAAAATTATCTATAATCGCTCCTTTTTTTAAAATTAGGAGTAATTTAATGTTTTTTAAAAATAATAAAGAAATACAAGACAAGATTATTAACGAGTTAAAAGATAAAGAAGCTATTTTAAAAGCTATTTATAAAGAAATGGCGATTATAGAATTTGATACTAAAGGAAATATTGTTGATGCAAATGAGCATTTTTTAAAAGCTACAAAATATACACTATCAGAGATAAAAGGTAAGCATCATAGAATATTTTGTGATAAACATTATGTTAATTCAAGTGATTATTCAATCTTTTGGCAAGAATTATCAAGAAATATTCCACAAAGTGGTCAGTTTAAAAGATTTGCAAAAGATGGTCAAATAGTTTATTTAGAAGCAAATTATTTACCAATAGTAGATGAGCAAAATCAAGTTTATAAAGTAATTAAGTTTGCTGCTGATGTTACAGAGCATGAAAATGAATTGTTGGACTTAAAAAACACAATTAATGCAGCAAGTAAATCTATGGCTTTAATTGAATTCACTCCAAACGGGGAAATACTTGATGCAAATGATAATTTTTTAAATACATTAAATTACAGAAAAAGCGAAATTATAGGCAAACATCATTCTATGTTTTGTGATAGTGAATATGTAAAAAGTAGTGATTATAGAAAATTTTGGGAAGATTTAAGAAGCGGACATTTTCAATCAGGTCAATTTATAAGATATACAAAAGATAATAATCCTGTATATTTAGAAGCAAGTTATAATCCTGTTTATAATGCCGAAGGTAAGGTTTATAAGGTAATTAAATTTGCAAGCGATGTTAGCGAGCAAGTAATAAGAGATTTGAATAAAAATAAAATCGTAAGCGAGTTAGCACAAAAAAATGATGAAAGCACAAATGAAGGTAGTAAAGTTATTGCTAAAACCGTGCAAAATGTCCAAGAAATAGCAGAAATTATGAATGAAAGTAGTGAATTGGTTAATTCGTTAAATACTCAATCAGATGAGATTGTATCTGTTATTCAAACTATTAAAGATATTGCAGAGCAAACTAATTTATTAGCATTAAATGCTGCTATTGAAGCTGCTCGTGCTGGCGAGCATGGTCGTGGTTTTGCTGTGGTTGCTGATGAGGTTAGAAAACTTGCTGAAAGGACTGCAACATCAATTAATGAAATTACTTTAACAATTAATTCTATTAGAAATGTTAGTGCTAATGTTGTTGAGAGTATAAATAAAAGCATAGCTCAAGTAAATGATAGTGTTGTGTTAGCAAATACCGCAAATGAATGTATGAATAAAATCAAACAAAGTTCAGAAGAAGTAGCAAGAGCTATGGAAGAAAATAAATAAATATAATTTGAAATTCTTAGGAATTTCAAATTAGTTTTTTAAGTCTTTTTGCAATTCTTTTAAAAAAATTCTCGCAACATCACTTAATTTATCATCAATCCAAATTAACCTTAAATTAGAAGTAATTAATGGGTTTATAGGCTTAAAACATAAATCATCATTAGTATTAATTAATTTATCAAGAGATAAAGCGTATCCAATATCTTCTTTAACAAAAATTGCAGCATTGTATAATAAATCATAAGTAGCTACTATATTTAGCTTATCTTGATTTTGCCTTAAAACATTTGGCATTTCTTGCGTAAAACCTTGTCTTGATACTATAAGTGGCATTTGAAATAAATCATTTATGCTTATATCTTTTTGCTTAGCATATTTTGAAGTATTTTTCATAATAATCCCCCAAGTATCACTATGATTTAAATCTAAATAACTAAAATTGCTAATATCAAATTCTTGAACTACAACGGCAAAGTCTATTAAAGAATTTTGTAATTTATTTACCACATTTTCATAGTTTCCACTAAATATATGAAACTTAATATTTTTATTTTGTAGCTTTTTAGCAGTTCTTGCTATTTTGACTATTCCAATTGATTCAGCACAGCCTATATAAACATCTCCACCATTAAAATCTTTTAAATTTTTAAATTCTTGCTCGGTTTTATCAACTAAATCTAAAATATCACAAGCTCTTTTATAAAGCATTTCTCCTTCTTTTGTGAGAATGATTTTATAATTTGTCCTAATAAAAAGTTTTTGCCCTAATTTTACTTCTAAATCTTTTAATTGTCTTGATAGATTTGGTTGAGAAAGATTTAATTTATTAGCTGCTTTAGTTATGTTTTGCAATTTTGCAGATTCTATAAAATATTTTAAAACTCTAATTTCCATAATATTCCTTAGAAATAATTAATTTTTATAATTAATTATATATTATAAGTATTTGATATTTCTACTAAAAATAAATAAAATTATTTTACTTTTAAAACAAGGAGATTTTTTATGAATAATTTTATTTTTCACAATCCAACTAAGATTTATTTTACTGATGAAGTAGAGCAATCTTTAGAATTTGAATTAAGTAAATATGGTAAAAACATTGTTTTGGTTTATGGTTGCGGCTCGGTGCATAAAAATGGTATTTTTAACCAAATTGTAAAAATACTAGATAAATTAGGCAAAAATGTAGCATATATTGATGGTGTTATGCCAAATCCTACTTTAGAAAAATTAAACTCAGGTGTAAAGATAGCAAGAGAGCATAAAGCTGATTTTTTATTAGCTTTAGGTGGTGGTTCTGTTTGTGATTATACAAAAGCTTTAGCAGTTAGTATAAACTCAAGCGATGATTATTGGGATAGGTATTTTATAAATCAACTTGAGCCAAATTGTGATGTAGTTTCGTTAGGTTGTATTTTGACAATGTGTGGGACAGGCTCTGAAATGAATGGTGGTAGTGTAATTACAAATGAAAAAACTCATCAAAAAATAGGAAAAGTTTTTAATGATAAAAGAGTATTTCCTAAGTTTTCTATATTAAATCCTAAATACACTTTAAGTCTTAGCAAATACCAAATGATAAATGGAATTTATGATGCGTTTAATCATATTTTAGAGCAATATTTTTCAAAAGAAGATGATAATGTGAGCGATTATTTAGCAGAAGGGCTTATGCGTTCAATAATCTCATCAAGCAAAATTGCAAACAAAAATCCTAATGATTATAAGGCTAGAAGTGATATTATGTGGGCAAGTACTCTAGCATTAAATACTATGCTTCATTGTGGTAAAAATGGAGATTGGATGGTTCATATGATAGGTCAGGCTATTGGTGGCTTTACCAATGCAACGCACGGAGCTACTTTAAGTGCTATTAGTTTGGCGTATTATGAATACATAATGCCTTATAATATTGAGAAATTTAAAAGGTTTGCTATTAATGTCTGGGGTATAAAAGATAATAAAAGCGATGAAGAAATAGCTAAATTAGGACTATTTGCTATGAGAGATTGGATGAGTGAGCTAGGTCTTTGTATGAATATAAAAGATTTATCAGTAGATGAAAGCTTGATTGAAGATATTGCTAATAATGTATTCATCTTAAATGGTGGTTATAAGGAGCTTAATAAAGATGAAATTATTCATATACTTAAGAAAAGTTTTTAGCATTTTTATTGGTTTAGGAGCTTTTTGTATGTTAAATGGATTTAGCAATGATGAAATATATGTTGAAATAAATAATCAAGAATTAAAAATAAAATTAGAAAGCAATTCATCATCAACAGCTCTTTATGAAGTATTACAAAAGTCTGATTTAAATATTTTAATGAATGATTATGGTGGGTTTGAAAAGGTAGGAAGAATTGATAAAAATCTTCCTACTAATGATAAATATTTTCAAGCTAAAGCACTTGATTTGATTTTATATAATGCTAATAATATAGTAATTTATTATGATAATAATTCTTGGAGTTTTACTAAATTAGGAACAATTTATGGCATTAATAAAGATGAGTTAAAAAGGCTTTTAGGTAATGGCAAAATTAATGCTAGGTTTTATGTTAAAAATAAGGATTAATTATGATTAAGTATGTAAAAGCAAATTCTATTGAGCATAAACTTATGCTTAAACAAGCTAAAGAAGCTATGAAAATAACTTTTAAAATTAACAATACTTATAATGAACCAGAAGAATTAAATAAATTATTTTCTCAATTAATTGGTAAAGAAGTAGATGAAAGTTTTACTTTATTTCCACCTTTTAATACGGATTGCGGTAAAAATATTTCAGTAGGCAAAAATGTATTTATAAATAGCGGTTGTAAATTTCAAGACCAAGGTGGAATTTATATTGGAAATAATGTTTTAATAGGGCATAATGTAGTATTAGCTACTATAAATCACGATATCAATCCATTTAAACGCTCTGATATGGTATTAAAGCCAATAACAATAGAAGATAATGTTTGGATTGGTTCAAATGCCACAATACTTAGCGGAGTAAAAATTAAAAAAGGCTCAATAATAGCAGCTGGTGCGGTGGTTACTAAAGATGTTGAAGAATTTCAAATAGTAGCAGGGGTTCCAGCTAAATTAATTAAAACTATAAAATTAAGCTAATTAATAAATTAGCTTAATAATTTTTCTTGTTGAGTTTTTATGATATTTACAATTGAGCGAATATTATCAATTGTATATGGTAATGGTAGGAAATCTACTTCTTGAATAATCTTTTCAATATTAGGTGTTATTTTATGATTATTTAGTATAAGAATTAATTTAAAGCAATATTCATCTTGTGCTTTTACTAAACGATTTAAATCATATTCATTAAAAGTATTAATTAGATTTGCGTCTAATAAAACAGCTCTATAAGCGCAATTTACCCCATCTTCAATTTTTTCTAAAAGACCATTACTTGATTGGTTTTGAATGCAGTTTATTTCATAGCTTTCAAGATTTGCAGTGATTGTTTTTGATATGTCAATATTGTTATGAACTATTAAAACACTTAATCTATCTTTTGGAGTTACATCTGGTAAATTATTTTCTTTATCATTGATTAGTATTGGGATACTAAGACAGATTGCGTGATTAATTCTTTCATTTGTATCCTTAAAGGCATAACTAGAACTATCAATTTTTTTCATATATCCACTAAATTTATGTAATTGTTCTGAAATAGATAGTTTTTTAGGATTAGTAAAGCTTTTAAATAATTCAGTTTTTTTATCATCAACAACACCACAAACTCCAATATCAACACATAAAAGAGTTCTATTTTGCATATTATTAATAATTCCAATATCAATAAATATGGTTTCATTTTCTACATTTTGATTAATTAAATCAGCAGCAGCCCAAATAGCATTGATAATATTTGTATAATCTCCATAAAAATACCTATTTGGCATACATTTTTCATTGTTATCGTTTAGATATAACATATCTTGTCTAACTAAAAATATATTATTTTTAACACTAGCTTCGTAATTTAGCGTTTTGAAAAAATACAAAAATACTTCTTGTAAATCAAAATATAAAGATGATTTTTCAAAACTTTCACTTTCAAATTCTGCTTCATCGCTAACACTAAACATTTTTACTTTTTTAGTTTTTAATTTCATTTTTAGCTTGTAAATATAAGCTAATAATAAAACTATTAAGCCACCTAAAACTACAAATAAAAGTATTGTATCTTTATCAGAAAAATCTATTTTAGAATCTGCAAATAGATAGGTTGAGATTAAAATTAATAATAATTTTTTCATATTTTCCTTTCAAATAATAAGCATTGCATCGCCGTATGAGTAAAATTTATATTTATTTTTAATAGCTTCTTCATAAAGTTTTAAAGTATTTTGCCTACCTATAAAACTAGCTACTAACATAATTAAAGTTGATTTTGGCAAATGAAAATTTGTTAATAAATAATTTTGTCTAATTGGCCTATTAGATGGGTTTAAAAATAAATCACATTCACCACTACTTTTTTTTGTCCTTGCATAATACTCTATTGTTCTTGTAGCAGTTGTGCCAACCCCTAAAATAGGTATATCACTATTAATTAATTTTATTGCTTCATCGCTTAGATTAAAGTATTCGCTATGCATTTTATGTTCTTGTATGTTTTCACATTCTACACTAGCAAAAGTTCCTGCACCAACATGTAAAGTAATATAAGCGCTTTTTTTATCTTTTAGACTATCTAAAACTCTATTCGTAAAATGCAATGACGCAGTAGGTGCTGCAACAGCTCCAATATTTTTAGCAAACACACTTTGATAATTTATCTCATCATCTAAATTATCCATTCTTTTAAGATATGGTGGTAGTGGAATATGTCCGATTTTTTCGCTAATTGTTAAAACTTCATCGGTTTTTAAAACTTCATTGTTTTTGCAAAATTTCACAATTCTGGTGCCATCTGCGTTTAGCTTTAATATTTTTGCGTTTAAATTATCTTGAAAAATTAAAATATCATCTTCTTTAACTTTACCCCTAATTTGCACTAAAAACTCATCATTTGCTAGAATTTTATTTATAAATAATTCACATTTTGCACCACTAATTTTATTGCCATAAAATCTAGCTTTAAATACTTTAGTATCATTAAAAATCAAAGCACATTCAGGCAAAAAATTAGCTAATTCATAAAATACACTATGAGTAATTTTTCCACTATTTTTTTCATACACTAATAGTTTTGCACTATCAGCAGGATTTGCAGGGTATTTTGCTATTAATTCTTCTGGCAAATCATAATCATAAGAACTTAGTAAATTATCAAGCATTTTTATCTTCTAATAATTCTTTTTCATCATCTTCGCTATCTATATCAGGGTCAGCTGGATTTACTACTTTAGCAATATAAATTGAAATAGCATAAAGCCCAATTAAAGGAATTGCCATTAAAAATTGCGAAAATACATCAGGCGGGGTCATAATTGCTGCAAATATAAAAATAACTAATATAGCAACTCTAAAATTTCTAATAAGAGTTTTTTCAGTTACAAGACCAATTTTTGCTAAGAAAAATATAGCAACAGGTAATTCATATCCTAATCCAAATGCAATTACTAATTTTGTAAAAAAGCTCACATATTCAGAAATTGAAGGCATAGCCTTATATTCTCCACCGCTAAAATTGATTAAAAAATCAAAAGCAATAGGAACTACTAAATAATAACAAAACGCCGCACCAATTAAAAACATAATAGTAGCACTAAATACAAAAGGCACTACAAATCTTTTTTCATTTTCATATAAACCTGGTTCAACAAATTTCCAAGCTTGCCACAAAATTATAGGCAATGCTACAAGAAATGCTGCAAATAAAGACACTTGCATAGCAGTGAAGAAATTCTCTTGTGGTTTATAAAATATAATTTCAGAGCCTTCAGGCAATACATTCATAAGTGGAACACAAATAAAATGCAGTATTGGTTTCCAAAATACAAAACATACAAAAAAAGCTAAAATCAAAGCAACTACACTAATAAATAATCTTTTTCTAAGTTCAACTAAATGTGGTTTTAATTCTTCAAACATTTTCGCTCTTTTCTTTTAAAAATTGTTCTCTTTTGCTAAGTTGCTTTTCTTCTGTATTTATATTTTTTTCTTCTGTAGAATTTGAATTTTGATTTGAGTTTTCTGTGTTTTTTACACTATCAATAGTGCTATTTAAAGCATTTTGTGCGTCTTTTTCAAAATCACTTAAAGTATTTTTAATCTCATCAAATTCTTCAAAGCTTAGTTTTTTTCTGATACTATCATTTGCTTTTGTGATTTCTTCTTTATATTTTCTAGCTTCATCTTTTAATTCGCTAATATTGATTTCGTTTTCTATACTTGATTTAGCTTCGTTAATTTGTTTTTTAACAGCCTTTAATAATTTTGCGATTTCAACTATAGTGCCAGGTAGTTTTTCAGGTCCTAAAACCAAAACAGCAACTATTAAAATAATAACAATTTCCATAAAACTCATAATAAAACTCTTTTAGATAATTTTTTGCTGAATTTATCTAATTTTTTTTAATCGTTAGTTTAAATTAAGTTTTGCTACTTAATCTTTTTAAAGTTATATTTAGTTATATTTAATTAATATATTTACTAATTATTAAATTATTTTAAAGGGGTAAAATATGAAAATTAGTTCAAATAATTATAACTTACCATTACAAAAGCCAAATAATAATCAAGCATTAGCTCAAGGAAGACTTGAAAATAAAGAAAATGCAAAAAGATATGATGATTTTATTAAAATGTTTTACCCCGATACTCACGATAGCTTGGATTTTAATTACCCAACTAATAGTAATGAAGCAAAAATTCAAAGTATGGTTATTTATATGTTACTTGAACATCAAGATGCTTTATATGGCGATATGTATACGAATACAATTTATGAAAGAGCCTTTAGTCCTGAAGCAAATCAAGATGTACAAAAAGATTTAAAAGATTTTTTAAAGGAGCATTCTGATAGCTTAGGAGATTATAAATGGGATCAAGATGTAATAATAGCAAAGCTATTTAATGCAAGAAATATTAGCGAAGATGAGTTCAAGCAAAGGTATCTAGCAAGAATTGATGAGATAAAGCAAGGCAAAGAGCATGAAAGTATCCAAAATAGTGAAAATACAAAACCAAGTGATGAAATATCTAGCATAAATGAAAATGATGAAAAAGCTGAAGATAAAAAAGACAAAACTGAAGATAAAAAACCATTCGAAGCCATAGAAGTAAAAGGCACAAGCACTCGTGAAAGTATGGAAGATATTTTAAGCAAACTTGATATTCAAAATATCAAAGATGAAAGAGATTTATTAGCTATTTTAATGGCGTATAAAGATAGCAAGAATTTATATGATAAAAGAGTTTAAAATAAAGAAAATTTATAAAATTGTTAAAATGAATAAAGATTAATATTTTATATAAATAAGAATTAAAGCTAAAAATTTTATAAAAGAGTTCAGATATAAATTAAATATCTATTAATATTTTTTTAAACCTACCGATATAGAAAAATAACGGGGGTTTAAAATGCAAATAACAAATAACAATTATATAAATTATCAAACAAATATTAAAAATCAAATTCCAACCACTCAAACTCCTAAAGATAATATAAAAGAGCAAGTTATGAATTTATTAAAAGATGTTCCACAAGATGAATGTGGAACTTATGAGCCAAATAATACGCAAAGAATACTTTTGGGTGTAAATAAATCTAAGCTTCCAGAGCTTCACGCTATGCTTGAAAGCGAGTTTATGGAAGGTATGCTTTTTTATGGAATGAATAAAAAAGAGCGAGAAGATTGGATAGAAACGGGTAAAAAAGTTGGCGCTGAAGATATGGTAAAGGTTATTAATTCTTTACACCCTGCATTTTTCAACGAAAACGATGACAAAAAGGCTCTTTCTAAGCTAGACGCTTTACAAATAAATACAAAAGCTAATAATATTTATAATCAAGTATTTATTAAAAACGATTTAAAACTTTTAGAGTTTTTAAAGCAAAACGAGATTGTGGGCGTTAGATTTGCTACTAATGATACAAATTTTGGAGATACTAGCGTGCCTGAGTTTTATCTAAGCAGATTTTCTCAAGGCAATATAAAGCTAGGAGATGTTTTTTGTGGGAGTGGTGGCTTTATGGATAGGCTTATGGATTTATTTGCTCTTGATGATTTAGATGAATTTAAAATCGGTTATTTGGCTTTACAAATAGAAGTTGATTTATACAAAGAGCAAAATGGTTATGAAAAACATTTTGGAGAGAAATATTTACAAGAAAATTCCGAAAAAGATGAGAATATAAAAAGAAAACCCATAGAAGTAAAAGGCACAAGCACTCGTGAAAGTATGGAAGATATTTTAAGCAAACTTGATATTCAAAATATCAAAAATGAAAGAGATTTATTAGCTATTTTAATGGCATATAAAGATAGTGAGAATTTATATGATAAAAGAGTTTAAAATAAAGGAATAATTATGAAAATAAATTCTTATTCAACATATCAAATAACTAATATAAGCAAAAAAGAAACAAATAACGAGATTAAAAAAGTAGATAATAAAGCAGATGATAAAAAGGTAGGAGTTGTTTTAGGATACGGAGTTGATAAAGATGGCTTTTTTACAAGTGATTTTAACAAAGCCGCAGGAATTGCTGAAGATTTTAAAATACATAGCGATAGTTTAAAATCTTTAGTAGAACATAATGAAAATGCAATATCACTTTATAAAATTTGTAAATCAATTGATATAGCAAAAAGCGTTGGTAATGCTTATAATGTTGTAAGACAAGTTGTAGGAGATGAATTTTTAAACTCAAACGATAGTTTTTCTAAAGATACTTTGTCAAACACCCCACATTTATATGAAATGAGAAAAAGCACCTTAGAAGTTACTCAAATATTTGATAATGATGACAAATTTAATAATTATTTTAAATCTAAAGAGTTTTCTAATGTTTTTTCAAAGCACAAAGACACATACTCATTATCAACCATTTTTGGTGCAGATGGTAATGTTTTTAATTATTATGAAACACGAGATGATAATATTTACGCTAAATGGCTTAGAAACTCTGCTTCAGTTTGCTGGAATCCACATGAAGAACATTATAAAACAGAAAACAGCGAATATACAAAAGGTGGCTTACTAATTGCAGCTCTTAGTAGTAATTATTTTTTGGTAGAAGGTGAGCGAACTGATTATGCTAAGCAAATAGGAGAGGATAGATTTACTCCTATGGATAGGTTAAATTATGGAGCTTTGCCAAAAGAACTTAGCTCATTAAAATTACAAAATATAGATGGGTTTGATGGTAAAGAATTTGAAAGTATTATGAAGCGATATCAAAAATTATTATATGAAATGCTAAGTGGTAAAAATCTAAAAGCTCCTAAAGATATAGATAGTTATGAAACATTTGAAGAGTTTTTGCAAGTGGCTTTACAATACAGCCAAAAAAATATAAGTTTATTTGATATGAAAGTATAGGGATTTGTTATGATGGTTAATGGAGTAAATAATTTTTCAAATACTTATATGAATAATCAAAGCAAAGTTAATAAACCTTATTATGAAGATGGAAAGGCTAGTTTAGAATATCTTAAACTAGCTCAAGAAAAGTTAGAAAACGATCCGACTTATAATCCTTTTAATGATAGAAATTTAAATCTTGGAGAAAAGGCAGGTTATTGTGTGTTTGGAGCATTAGACCCTGATATTGTAGAACAAAGAAAAATAGAATGGGAAAATACTCCAGACATTGATCCAGAAGAATTAGTAAAAACTCTAAATAAACTTTTTAAAAATTTAGATAAATTAACTTCAGATAGCATAAGTAATGAAGAAAAAAATAAATTAATGAAAAGTATTTTTTCTAATACAGATGAAGATTTAAAAATATCACAATCTAAAGAAGAAATTAAACAAGAAGAAAAAGAAGAACAAACTAAAGAAAAACCATTCGAAGCCATAGAAGTAAAAGGCTCTAGCACTCGTGAGAGTATGGAAGAAATACTTAGTAAAATGGATATTCAAAATATCAAAGATGAAAGAGATTTATTAGCTATATTTTTAGCCTATAAAAATGGCGAGAATTTATATGATAAAAGGGTTTAAAATAAAAGAATTTAAAAATCTTAATTTTTATCAAAAGAGTAAAAAATGAAAATTAATTTTAATGATTTAAATCTAAGAAATTGGAATGACGCTTATAAAGATTATCAAAAAGCAAAAACACCAGAAGAAGAGAATAAATACTTAAAAGAATTAAGTAATATCGCTTTATTTAAAGGTAAAAATGATAGTCAAGAAAACAATAATATAAGTAACAATAATGCATCGACAAATATTAGTGATATTTCTATATTTTATGTTTATATGCGAGATTTTGGTTATGCTAGGCTTCATCCTGAGATGTTTATTTCTAAGCTTTTTCAAAACGATGATGAGGCAAAGGATATTAAGTCATTTTTAAAAGAAAATGCCTTAAATAACGATTACACTGCTAATTATGATTATGAGATTAAAGAACTTTTTGCAAGTGATATTAGTGTAGATGAATTTAAGAAAAAATACTTAAAGCGTATAAACGAGCTTAAGCAAGAAAATCTAAAAGATAATATAGAAGAAACTAGCGAAGAGCTTAAAAAAGATGAGTTTAAACCAATAGAAGTAAAAGGCACAAGCACTCGTGAAAGTATGGAAGAAATACTTAGTAAAATTAATATTCAAAATATTAAAGATGAAAGAGATTTATTAGCTATATTTTTAGCTTATAAAAATGGTGAGAATTTATATGATAAAAAAGTTTAGATTAAAAGAATTTAAAATCGTAAAAATTAGCATAATTTTAAAACTAATCACAAATTATTATATTTGTTTAATAAGCTAAGGAGTTTAATAAAATTAAGGCTTAAAAACTTAAACCCTAATTGTATTTTCAAATTTTTTTAAAATATAATTGTTTTATTACCTGCAATAAATACTTTATCATCAAACACTTTTTCAAGGGCATTTCTTAGCACTAGAGTTTCTATTTTTTTACCTGCTTTTCTTAAATCTTTTGAATTATAAGTGTGATTTACTCTAACTATGTCTTGAAAAATGATAGGTCCTTCATCTAAATTATCCGTTACAAAATGCGCACTTGCTCCTATGATTTTAACTCCACGCTCATAAGCTTGTAGATATGGATTTGCACCGATAAATGCAGGTAAAAAAGAATGATGAATATTGATGATTTTATCTTTAAAAGTATTTACAAAATTTGGGCTTAAAATCCGCATATATTTTGCTAATACTATATAATCAACATTGTACTTTTTAATCTCTTGAATTATATCTTGCTCGTAAAGTTCTTTATCTTTGCTAGTATCAATTAGGCTAAAATCTATATCAAATCTCTTCACAAAATCGCTTAAATCGTGATTTGCCATAACTTTTAAGATATTCGCATTTAATTCATCTTCATAGTTTGCAAGTAGCAAATCTCCTAAACAATGAAGTTCTTTTGATGCTAGGATTATTATGTTTTTCTTTCTTTTTGGGCTAAATGTGATTTGTGCGTCTGTTAAAATCTGTTTTAAATTATTTATAAAATCATCTTTTACACTCTCACTTGAGCTTAAAATCGCTAGAAAATAAAAAGAATTTGTATCGCTATTTACAAATTCATTATTGCTTTCTATATTAAATCCCGCCTTATAAATCTCATTTGAGATAATAGCCACAAGCCCTTTTTTATCAGGGCAAGTGATTTTTAAGATATATTCATTCATAATTTATCCTATGTTATTTAATTCAGCTTTTATTTCATTTAATTCGTTTTCAGCTTTTTGCATAGCAATTTTGTTTTGTTCTACAACTTGTGCTGGTGCGTTAGCTACGAATTTTTCATTGCTTAGCATTTTGTTTAGCTTTTCGTATTCTGCTAGAACTTTTTTATATCTATTTTCTAACTTAGCTTTCATTTCATCAAGTGCTTTGCTATCTACAAAAATAGCGGTTTTTAAGTTCGTGCTAACATTTACGCTAAAGCTTTCTTTAGGATTTTCATCTTGGCTTAATTCTCCTACTTTAGCTAATTTTGCTATTAGTTTTAGATAATATTCATCAAATTTATGTTCGCTTATAATTTGTGCCGGAGCGTTTTTATCAGTAATATTTGCTGTTTTTTTGATACTTCTTAGGCTATTAATCGCTTCTTTGCAAAGCTCGTAGTTTTTGATAATTTGCTCTTCAGTGGTTGAAATCTCATTTATTTTAGGATACTTTTCTACCATAATTGAGCCATTTTCAAAAATACTTGTGCTGCCTAATTTATGATATAAATAATCACTAATAAATGGCATAAATGGACTAAGTAATTTCATAGCGTTTAAAAATACGCTCGCAAGCTCATCTATACTACTCTCATCAGCCTTGCTAAACTCAATTCCATAATCACAAAACTCATCCCATAAAAACTTATAAATATTCATAGCAGCATCATTAAATCTATATTCATCTAAGTTTTTGCGAGTTTCATTTACGCATTTTTGAAATTCTGCGTTTATATAAATACCTAGTGTTGTTTTATAGCTACCTAGTATTTTATAATCCTTACCTTTAAGTAGTAAGAAATTTACCGCATTATAAAGCTTATTTGTGAAGTTACGAACTAAAATCATTCTATCTTCACTCATTCTAATATCTCTTCCTTGAACGGCTAAAAGTGCTAAAGTAAAGCGTAGTATGTCAGCACTATATTTATCAATGCTATCAAGTGGGTCAATTACATTGCCTTTACTCTTACTCATTTTTTGTCCGTTTTCATCTTTTACAAGTGCGTGAAGATAAATGTCTTTAAATGGGATTTCGCCTAGCTCATTTTCACTTTGAAATAACATTCTGCATACCCAGAAAAATAATATATCAAAGCCTGTAATTAAAAGCGAATTTGGATAAAAGTCTTTTATATCGCTTTCATTCCATAAAGTGCCTTTACCAAAATCGCCATTGTTATAACCTAGAGTTGAAAATGCCCAAAGTCCCGAGCTAAACCAAGTATCAAGTACATCTTTATCTTGAGTGATACTATCACAGCCACATTTTTCGCATTTTTCTACCTTGCTTTCACTTACATGAATATGTTCGCACTCATCACAATAATAAACAGGAATTTGATGTCCCCACCAAAGTTGTCTGCTGATACACCAAGGGCGTAATTCTCTTAGCCAAGCATTAAAGCTATTTATCCAATGAGCTGGATAAAACTTAGCATCACCATTATTTACCTTTTCTATAACTTTTGTTGCGATATCAGTTTTTACAAACCATTGTTTAGAAATATACGGCTCAACGATATTTTTACAACGATAACAATGTCCAACTTGATTTACATAATCTTCAATTTTTTCAATAAAGCCCAATTCGTTTAGTTTATCAACTACTATTTTTCTAGCCTCAAGTCTTTCAAGTCCTTTAAACTCAGCACAATGCTCGTTTAAAACTCCATTTTCATCAAAAATAGTTAAAAACTCTAAATTATGTCTAAGTCCTACTTCATAGTCATTATTATCATGAGCTGGTGTTACTTTTACAATTCCTGTTCCAAAGCTCATATCAACATGGCTATCAGCTATGATTTTTATTTTACGATTTATAATAGGCAGCGTAACTTCTTTACCGACTAAGTGCTTATATCTTTCATCTTCTGGATTTATCATTACAGCAGTATCACCAAAATAAGTCTCAGGTCTAGTAGTTGCAACTACTAAATAATCCTTATCATTTAAAAAATATCTTATATGATAAAGTTTGCCTTTATTTTCTTCATATTCAACCTCAATATCACTTAATGCTCCATCTTTTGTGCACCAGTTTATCATTCTGTTATTTTGCTCTATTAAGCCTTTATTATAAAGGTCCACAAAAGCTTTTTTAACAGCATTTTGAAGCCCTTCATCCATAGTAAAACGAAGTCTTGAAAAGGCAGGAGTAATGCCTAGTGCTTGCATTTGCTTAACTATAGCTCCACCGCTTTGCTCTTTCCATTCCCATACTTTTTCTATGAATTTTTCACGCCCTAACTCTTCTTTTTTAATCCCTTTTGCTAAAAGTTGCTTTTCAACTACATTTTGAGTAGCAATGCCTGCGTGATCAAGTCCAGGTTGATAAAGCACCTTAAAGCCATCCATTCTTTTATATCTTGTAATAATGTCTTGAAGTGTAAAAGTAAGTGCGTGTCCTATATGTAAAACACCTGTAACATTTGGCGGTGGCATCATAATTGCAAAGTTTTTGCCATTTTCTTGAATGTTTTTATTTCCATCTATTTCAAAATAGCCTTTTTGTTTGCAAAATTCATAATAGTCTTTTTCAATTTCTTTTGGATTGTAAAAATCGCTCATAAATAATCCTTAAATTAGTGTTTTTTGCCATTTTATTAATTTTTGCTTATTTTTAGGTTATTTTGCTAGACTTTTTGGCTTTTAAATATGAAAGGTGTTTAAATGAATGTAGTTGTCCGCTCATTTTTAACTTATTTTATTTTTGTAATTCTTTGTTTATTATTTAGATTTGGATTTTTATTGTCACATTATGATTTTACTTTGAGTGATTTTTTTACTTCTATATTTCAAGGTATTAGATTTGATATGCAATATTGTGGATATATAGCAAGTGTTTATTGTATTATTTCAACACTAGGTAGGGTTTTATCAAGAGTTATTTTTAATATCGCTTGTATTTTAATATTGATTGCTGAATTAACTTTTGTAGTATTTTTCAATATATATCAAAAAAATATTGATTTAAATTTATTTTTATTTAAAAATGAAGAAATAAATACGCTTATAAAAACAGCTTTAGGGGAAAATTATGGAATAATTCCTGCTATTTTTATATTTTTTATAACCTTATTTATTTTAAATTATATTCACGAAAAAATTTTAAAAAAGAATTTAAAAATTAGTTTTAAGTATTCGTTAGCACTATTTATAGTGTTTGCGTTTTCTATGATGCTTAGTATTAATCAGCAATTTTCATTTAAAGCAAAAAGTCTTTTTAATGTTACAAAAGCTTACGATAATGCTGCCCTTCAAGCAAGTACTTTTGGACATTTAAAAGGTTTTGGTGGGGCATTGAAAGATTATAAAAAATTAAAAAATATAGATTTCGCTTATTTTAATGTGGGAGATGAGTTAAGTGCTGCTAAAGAATTTTTTCACACTCAAGATAACAAAATAAACATATATGATTATATAAAACAAACTAAATTAGATGAAAATACAATAAAACCAAAAAAGATTTATTATGTAATAAGTGAGAGTTTATCTGATTGGATAATGCAAGATAAATTTAGTGATTTATTTAGTGATATTCATACTTTTGTTAAACATAAAGCTACCTATATACCAGCAATTCATAATGCAAATAATACTGCTGAAAGTTTGCAAACTCAATTTTTAGGTGTGTATTATAATGCTGATGATAATTTTACTAAATTTAATAATATTATAGCCCCTAAGACTAATTTAATTAATCAATTTAAGAATATAGGTTATGAAGTTAATTTTTATTTTGGTGGAGCTAGAAATTGGGCTGGATTATTTGACTTTACTAATAAGTTACAAATTAATAAAAACTATGATAAAGAGCATATATTTAAAGAAAATTTTGAAAATCTTAATTATCCTAATCAAAATTATTGGGGTGCTTATGATGATTTTTTATTTGCTTATGCTGGTAAAAACAGCAAAGAATTTGATTTTAATATAATTATGACAACTACAAATCACCCAACTTATGATTTAGCATTTATGCAAAAAAATGATTTTGCTATCCCATTTGATAAGATAGAAAAACTAAGCACAAAGTATAAAAACGAACTAGCTACCATTTATTGGTATCAAAAAACCTTAATAAATTGGATAGAAAAAACAGCACAAAATGAACCAGATAGTCTTTTTGTAATCACGGGTGATCATTATGGAAGATTTAATATAGATGATAGTAATGATTTGCTTACCACTCACTTAGTTCCTGTTATAATGTATTATCCAAAGACTAAGATTTATCCAACTTGTAAGATAACAAATCATCTTGATATAAGTGCTAGTATTATAAACCTAATCGCCCCTAAAGGTTATGAATATTTTAGTTTCGGAAGTCCTTGTTTTTCGTTAGAAAAAAAGGAAATTTTAGCTACTAATAAATATGGTTTTGAAATAGAATTTGAAAATGGAAAAATAACTAGCGGGGGGGGGTATTTGAGAATGGCTCAAGCACTTTCTTGGTATTTAGTTTATAAAGGAAACATAATTGAATAGATTAAATGATGAACAATTTGCGGCGGTTAATACTAGTTTAGGTAGTAATTTGATAATAGCAAGTGCAGGAACAGGAAAGACAAGCACAATAGTTGCAAGGATAGAAAAATTATTAAATGATGGTGCTAAAGCAAATAGCATTATGCTACTTACATTTACAAACAAAGCCGCTCGTGAAATGATAGCAAGACTTGAAAAAAAACTCGGCTCAAGCAAGATAAAAGGCATTGTAAGTGGGACATTTCACGCAATTAGTCTTGAATATCTTAAAAAGCATAAAAATATTCAGCTTAAGCGAAATAGTGAATTAAGAGCCTTGCTAAAAAGTATTTACGAAAAATATTCTCCTAATAAAGATGATTTGTTTGATTATTCATATTTAGCCGATATTTATTCAAGGTTTAATAATACTAATTTAGTTGATGATTTTCGTGGATATTTAAAGGCTAATTATGAAGAGCAAGGCGATAATATTAATTTTTATTGCAAAGTTTTAAGCGAATACGAAGAGCAAAAAAAAGCTCATAATTATTATGATTTTGATGATTTATTGCTAAATGCTAAGGATTTTTTCACAAATGATTATAAAAATGAGCCTTTTTATGAAGTTTTAGTAGATGAATATCAAGATACAAATAATCTTCAAAGTGCGATTTTAGACGCAATCCCTAAAAAATCTCTTTTTTGTGTAGGAGATTATGACCAAAGCATTTATGCGTTTAATGGGGCAAATATAGAAATAATTGGAAGTTTTAAAGACAGATATAAAAATGCTAAAATTTATTCACTCAATAAAAACTATAGAAGCGTTAGTAATATTTTAGAATTTGCAAATAGGGTTATTACAAAAAATGAAAGGCTATATCCAAAAGAGCTAATCGTAACTAGAAAAGAAGCTACAAAACCTATTAAATTACATAGTTTTAATCTAGCCAATGAACAATATGAATTCATTGCCAATGATATTTTAAGCAAACTTGAAGTAAATAATAGAGCTGATATTGCAGTGATTTATCGCAATAATTCAAGTGGTGATTTAATGGAAAGAAGCCTAAAGCAAAAGGGCATTAAAATAGCTAGAAAAGGTGGCAGTAGTTTTTATGAATTAAAAGAAATAAATACTCTTATAAATCTAGCTAATTTAACTAATAAAAATAGTGATATTTTAAGCTTTTTAGGAATTTTATTAGAGAGTAAAGGTGTTGGAAATGCTAAGGTAAATATTATTTATAAAGCATTTTTAGAATTAGGAAATGGTTCTTTATTAGAAGGTATTTTAAGACCTATTAAAAAAGATAATTACGATTTTTTAGCTAAAAGCGATGAGGCTTTTGGTCTGTTTGCAAGCACTCAAAATCAAGCTAAGCAAAGTGAGTTTAGCTTTTTAGCAACCGAGTTTAAAAATAATCCTGTTTTATTGTTAAAAGAGTTAAAATTTGATAACGTAACCTTTCTTGAAGAACTTTATAAATTCTTAAAAGAAAATGAAAATATTGATAATCCTAGTGTTTTATTAAATAATGCTTATTCATCTAAGATTTTTAGCTTGATTATCAATAATCTTGCAGCTAAGCGTTCTTTTAAAGGTGCAAAAATCGTAAATGAAATAAAAGAGCAAAAGCTAGAAAATATTAAAAATAATTGTAAATATATTTTAGACGATGCGAAAAACTATAATACTTTTAAAGAATTTTATGAAAAAACTATTTTAAATATTGATTATGAAAATACTAAAGGAGTTCAGCTTTTAACCGTTCATGCTAGTAAAGGTTTAGAATTTGAAATTGTTTATTTGATTGACTTAGCGCAAGGTAGATTTCCAAATCTAAAACTTAGCAAAAGTGCTGGGGGCATTGATGAAGAGCGAAGATTATTTTATGTAGCACTTACAAGAGCAAAAGACGAGCTTATTATGAGCTGGGCTAAAAGGCAAAAAGAAGATGATAAAACAGACGCAATACGCTCAATTTTTATTGATGAAGGTAAGAAAAATTAAAAGAATTTAAATCTTATTTTAAATTCTTTATTTTTTTAGCATAATTTTTAATTCTTATAGAATTAAGTATCACACAAATTGAGCTAAGCGACATAAAAATGCTAGCAATTAATGGATTTATAAGCCCCATAAAAGCTAATGGAATGCTAATTATATTGTATAAAAAGCTTAATGCTAGGTTTGTTTTTATTAGTCTATAAGTTCTTTTTGCTAATAAATGAGAGTTTTTAATGCCTATTAATTTATTATCAAGCATAATTATATCACTTGAATTAAGGGCTAAATTAGTAGCGTTTTTAAAGCTAATTGATACTAATGCTAATTTTAAAGCTAGTGCGTCATTTATGCCATCACCTACCATTAAGACTTTATTATTTTTACTAAGGTTTTGAATTATTTTAAGCTTATCTTCGGGTAAGCATTCACTATATAAATCATCAATTTGTAGTTCTTTTGCTATTTTTTCGCAAGGCTTTTGCTTATCTCCTGATAGCATTATTACTTTTATATTTTGCTTTTTAAAATAATTTATTAGCTCTAAAGCATCATCATTTAATTGATTAGAAAATACAAAATGCTCTAAAATCTCATCATTTTTAGCAAAAAACATTTCAGTTTCGTTTTTAGAATTTGCATTAATATTATGATTATTTAATAATTTTGCAGAGCCTAGATAGTATTTATCATTTTCAAATTCTGCAATCACTCCTAAGCCGCTTAATTGCGTGAGTTTAAAGTCTTTTAAACTAGGCTTAGTATCTTTTATATATTCATTTAGCGAACTTGCTATGAAGTGATTATTTTTATCTAAAATTGCCTTTAAAATACTTTTTTCATAATCATTTAGATTTATTTGGCTTAATAATTCTAATTTTGATTTTGTTAAAACCCCAGTTTTATCAAATACAGCTATGTCAATTTTACTAAGATTTTCAATATAATTTGAGTTTTTAAATAATACTTTAAGCTTTAAAGCTTCGTGTAAGCACAAAAGATTTCCAACAGGAGCGCTAAGTGCAAGAGCGCAAGGACAAGCAATAATTAATAAACTAACGCTTCTAATAATTGCTTCTTGAATATCGCTCATATTATATAAAAAGCACAAAAACGCAATGCTAAAAATCGCATAACAAAAATAAACACCAATTTTATCAGTTAGTTTTTCTAGGTTTGATTTTTTGGTTTTATTTAGTAATTTTGCAAGTTTATTAATATAGCTATCTTGAAAAGTGCAATTTGCTATGTAATCAAAACTAGCACATTCAACCACGCTAGCACTTTTTATAAAATCTCCTTGCTTAATATCAACTAATTCGCTCTCACCTGTAATAGCACTTAGATTTAATCTAGCTTGTAAGCTTTTGCAAGTGCCATCTATTAAGATTTTATCCCCTAAAAATACTCTAATTACATCATCTTTTTTTATTTTATTAACGCTTATTTTTTCTATTTTGTCATTTTTAACAATATTTATACTAGCGTTTAATAAATCACTTAAAAAATCAATATTTTCTAAAGCTTGTTTATATGATAATTGTTCTAAAAATCTACCTATAAAAACAAAGCAAATTATCATAGCTACGCTATCAAAATACACATAAGAAAGTCTTGCAAACATAGCATAAATACTATAAATATAAACTAAACTAGCCCCAAATGTAACTAGACAATCCATATTTAAAATCTTATTTTTTAAAGCAGAAATTGCGCTCTTAAACATAGATGAAGCACTATAAAAAAGCACAGGAGTGCATAAAACAAATTCAGCAAAATTAATAATATCTTGAACGCTTTGCTCCATACTAGAAAAATACCCAGCATATCTTGCGATACTAAGCCACATAATATTCATAACACAAGCAATTGCTACAATTAGTTTTGAATAAAACTCAATATGAGTTCTTTTAGCTTTCATTGTTGTATTTGGATTGTAAGCTAGTGGGATATAGCCTAGAGATATTATTATATTTAATATATCTTTTGCTTTAGTTTTATTAGGATTATATTCTATACTTGCTCTTTTTGTTTGATAATTTATATTAATTTCTAATACACCTTCATTTTTAAGCAGCATTTTTTCAATAAGCCATACACAAGCTGCGCAATGTAAATTATCTATTAAAATTAAAATTTTTTCATAATTATTTTCTTTTTCTATGAAAAAAGAGTTCTCATCATAAGAAATTTGCTCATTAATTTTAGATAAATTTGAAGCATTTTTGTAAAAATCTTCTAAATTATTTTCATTTATGAGATTAAAAACATTTTTACAACCATTACAGCAAAATGCGTTATTGCCTTGAAAAATCATACTATTTTTATCAAAATCTATTTTACAATGAGAGCACTTCAAGATAATTTCCTTTAATTTTATTGACAATTTTATTTTTAATTTATAAAATAATTTTTAATACTTCGTTTTTTACAAATAAGGAAATCAATGGATAAAGATATACAAACAGAACAAAAGCAAGATAAAAAAAATCAAAAAAAGCATATTCCAGTAGATGGATATAAAATAGAAGAATTAAAACTACTAACTCTTGAAAAACTAATAGAAATCGCAAACGAAGCTGGTGTTGAAAATCCGATGGAATTTAGAAGACAAGAGTTAATGTTTGAAATATTAAAAGCTCAAACAAAAAAAGGTGGTTTTATACTCTTTACAGGTATTTTAGAGATTAACCAAGAAGGTTACGGCTTTTTAAGAGCTATGGATGCGAATTTAAGTGATAGTGCAAACGATGCTTATGTTAGTAATTCACAGATTAAAAAATTTGCTTTAAGAGTGGGTGATATCGTAACAGGTCAAGTAAGAGAGCCAAGAGAACAAGAAAAATATTATGCACTTTTGAAAATTGAAGCGATTAATTATTTACCTTTAGCAGAAGCTAAAAAAAGAGCTTTATTTGATAACTTAACTCCAATTTTTCCAACAGAAAAATTACAACTTGAATACGACCCTTTAAAGCTAACGGGTAGGGTGCTTGATTTATTCACACCTATTGGAAAAGGTCAGCGTGGATTAATAGTAGCACCACCTAGAACAGGAAAAACTGAATTAATGAAAGAATTAGCAACTGCAATTGCTAAAAATCATCCTGAAAGCCAACTAATAGTGCTTTTAATTGATGAGCGACCTGAAGAAGTAACTGATATGCAAAGATGTGTAAAAGGTGAAGTTTTTAGCTCTACATTTGATCAACCTGCATTAAATCATGTGCGTGTGGCTGAACTTGTGATTGAAAAAGCTAAGCGTTTAGTAGAAATGGGTAAAGATGTAATAATCTTACTTGATAGCATCACAAGACTTGCTCGTGCTTATAATACTGCAACTCCTAGTAGTGGTAAGGTTTTAAGTGGTGGTGTTGATGCAAATGCACTTCATAAGCCAAAAAGATTTTTTGGAGCTGCTAGAAATATTGAGCATGGTGGAAGCTTAACAATCGTTGCAACTGCTTTAATTGATACGGGTTCAAGAATGGATGATGTGATTTTTGAAGAATTTAAAGGAACAGGAAATAGTGAAATCGTTCTTGATAGAAATATTTCAGATAGAAGAATATATCCAGCTATAAATATTACAAAGAGTGGAACGAGAAAAGAAGAATTATTACAAGGGCCAATTAACTTACCTAAGATTTGGGCAATTCGTTCAGCTATGAATTCTATGGAAGATGTAGAAGCGCTTAAATTTTTATATGCAAAAATGCTAAAAACTCAAAATAATGAAGAATTATTGTCAGGATTAAATGAATAATATGCAAAATTTATCACTTAAATATCGTCCAAAAAATTACGATGATTTAGTAGGACAAAGTGCTGTTAGTAAGAGTTTAAAATATGCACTAGATAGTAAAAACATAGCTAATGCTTATCTTTTTTCTGGTCTTCGCGGGAGTGGAAAGACTAGCTCTGCTAGGATATTAGCAAAAGCACTAAATTGTGAGCGTGGGATTAGCTCAAAACCTTGCGGAATGTGTGCTAGTTGCGTTAGTAATGATGGAATAGATATTTATGAGCTTGATGCGGCTAGTAATCGTGGTATTGATAGTATTCAAGATTTAATAGAAAATACAAAATATGCACCACTTCATTCAAGATTTAAGATTTTTATAATTGATGAAGTACATATGCTTACTCGTGAAGCCTTCAATGCGCTTTTAAAAACACTTGAAGAACCACCTAGTCATGTTAAATTTATTTTAGCAACAACCGATGTGCATAAATTACCAGCTACTATTTTAAGCAGGGTTTTACATTTTAGATTTAAAAAAATTCCTTTACAAGATATTGTAAGTAGAATGGAATTTATATTAGCAAATGAGCAAATTCCTTATGAAAAAGAAGCTTTAACTCTTATTGCTAGAAGCGGTGGCGGGTCTTTAAGAGATAGTCTTACTTTATTAGAGCAAGGCATAATTTATTCTCAAAGAAAACTTAATAAAGAAAGCATAGCTTTAATGCTAGGCTTAATAGAGCCAAATATTATAAAGCAATTTTTTGCTGATGTTTTAAGCTCAAATGATAATGGTATTTTTAGGTTTTTAGAACTTGCTAAATCTTATGAAGCAAGTGTGGTAATTGATGAGATGAGTTCTTTTTTAAAAGATAGTTTTGCTAATAAAAATCCAAATTTTTCTTTAATTTTATACGATAGATTTTTTCATATTTTAGCAAAGGCTAAAAATATGACAAAGATTAGCGATGATGATGAATTTATTTTATACATTTTAGCATTTATGTTAAAAGACGCTACAAAATTAAAAAGCATAGATGAAGATTTAAAAGTAGAAAATATAAATAAAAACGAGCAAGATTACTTAAATTTTGTAACTATGATTGCTAAAAGAGATTATAAATTAGGAGAAATATTTAAAGAATGTGCTTCTTTTGTAAGTTTTGATGGTAGTGAGTTTTGTATTAAAATCAACCCTAAAAATGAAGAAGATAAGCAGTATTTTAAACAATATTACACAAGCGTTGTAAAGAATGTATTTGCTAGTATCTTTAATGATGCAAAATTAGTTTTAATTAGTGATTTAACGAAACAAAATGTAAAAAATGAAGCAATAAAAGAAGAAAGTAATTATCCTAAAATAAATAATACTAATTTTGAAAATAATTCAAATAAGAATTTAAAACAGGAATTTCAAAATAATTACAATACTTATGAAGAAGAGATTAAATATCCCGAGTATCAAAGTGATGATTTTTTAGATTCTAATATGGCTTTTGAAGACGAAGATAATATTTATGAAATACCAGATGATATTTTAGAGCAATACGAACCTGAACTTCAAAATATTTTATTTGAATCATTAGTAAAAATTAAAATAGAAAATGATACTTTAGAATTACATGTAATGCCGCCTTATAATGAGAAAGAAAAGGTTATTTTAAGAGATAATATTAAAAATGTTTTAGCTAAATGTAGTGCGTTTTTTAAAACTAAAAATGCAAAAATAATCAATGCAGAGCTAGATAAAAAAAAACTTCATTAGAAACTAAACCTAATGAGTTTAATAAAGAGCAAGATTTTAATATATCTAGGCATTTAGGCGAATTAGAATTATCTAAATTTGTAATAGAGCCAGATTTTCAAAGTAGTATTGATTTAGAAAATAAGGCTAATGAGTTTAATAAAGAGCAAGATTTTAATATATCTAGGCATTTAGGCGAATTAGAATTATCTAAATTTGTAATAGAGCCTGAAAATATTGAAGAAAAAAATATAAATTTAGAAATAGAGCATTTAAAATTAAGTAAAGAACAATTAGAAATTAGGAAAAAATTAGATTTAATTACGAATGCTTTAGGGCCTTTAAGTGAAAATAGACCTTGAAAAATAATGTTAATTTGATATAATCACAACTTTATTTTTCTTGGGGCTGACTAGGTTTCGACAGGATTAGTAAGGGATTAGCTGCATGCCGTGTTGCTACGTTAAACGCTAAATTAAAATTAAACGCAAACAAAAAAGAATTAGCTCCTGCTTACGCTTACGCTGCGTAAGTTCAGTTGAGCCCTGCGATGCTTAAAGCTTGTAATAGCATTAGCGGGTCATCATTCAAGCTAGTTTAAAGTTTTGGCTAGACTTTAAATAAAATAAAAGCCTTAGTTTTTGCTAAAGTCGTAAGCTGCACTTGGCAAAAATGAATTTAAGCAGCCTACTAAGCATGTAGACGCTGGTTTTGAGCTAGTTTTGGACTGGAGTTCAAATCTCCACAG